>SKJM01000432.1 GCA_007122045.1 Planctomycetales bacterium
GACATGCGGTATACGCCCCGGCTGAAGTTCCTGCTGGACCAGGGGGTGAAGCGGTCGATTGAAATTGCGACGATCCTCCGCGAGGTCCTGCCCGACCAGCCCGAGGGCGCCGGCGAACCCGGCGCGCCCCCCCACGATTCCAGTTCCGACGCCGCCCCCTAGACCTCCCCCGCAAAGGCCGAACCCCATGGCATCCGAGAGCCGCACCAGCCAGTTCGTTCATCTGCACGAGGTGCTGCAGAAGCACTGCAAGCCGGTTGCCGCCGACCCCCAGCGGTCGGTGCTCGAGCACCTGCTGTTCGCCTGCGTGCTGGAAGGCGCGCATTACGAGCCGGCGGAAGAGAGTTTTGCCGGGCTGGTGCACACGTTTTTTGATTGGAATGAGGTTCGCGTCACCTCCATCGCCGAGTTGGCCGAGGTGATGGCAAGCCTGCCCAATCCGCGACGCGCCGCCCACCGCGTCAAGCGCGTCCTCCACAGCCTGTTCGAGGAGAATTTCTCCTTCGACCTGGAGGGTCTGCGCAAGCAGAACCTGGGACCGACGATCCAATGGCTGGAAAAGTTGGAAGGCACCGACCGTTTTGTCGTCGCGTATGTGGTCCAAGCCGCCCTGGGCGGGCACGCCATCCCGATCGATCCCGGCACCATGCGCGCCCTGCACGTCGCCGACCTGGCGACCGACGAGGACGTGGCCGCCGGCGTGGTTGGCGGTTTGGAGCGGGCGGTCCCGAAGGCCAAGGGAATCGAGTTCGGCTCCCTGCTGCACCAGTTGGGAGCCGATTTCGCGGCGAATCCCTACTCGCCCAAGATGCGCAGTATCCTGTTGGAGGTGAATCCCCAGTGTGGAAGCCGGCTGCCGAAACGCCGCGACGGGCGAAGGGCCCGAACGGCGGCCAAAAAAACTCACGCAGCCGAGGCCGCGACGCCGGGCGAGGGGGAGCCGGCCCAGGAGCCACCGCCGGTTGCCGGCAAGAAAAAGCAGGAGCAACCGCCGGTTACCAAGAACAAGGCGCCGCAGGAACCGGATGCCGCCCAGGGCACGCCGGCGCCCGAGACGCCCGCCAAACCCAAGCCCCGGTGAACGTCCGGCGAGGGTTGCCGCCCCGCCGGCTCGGTGGACTTGATCAGAACGAGAGTGTGTGACGTGTTGCCTGATTCCCGGAACTGTTCCCACAAGCTGGTGACGTGCGTCCTGCTGGCCGCCGTGGTTGGATGCCCGGCCGGGTGGAGGCTTCAACGCGCCTCGGCCGCCGGCGCAGACGCACCGGCGCCGCACGAGGCCCTCCAACTTCACCCGCCTCCCGAACCCTTCGTGCCCGCCCGACCGCGCACCCCCACCGACCGCTGGCGGATCGAGGCGCTGGCGCTGTTCGCCACGGCGCGGGCGGCCCAGCAGCAGCAACAGTACGAGACCGCCCTGCGCCTGTACCAGCGGGCGCTGCGCCTCGATCCCCAGGCGGCGCCCATCGCCCGCGCCATCGTGCCGCTGGCGTTCCAACTGAAGCGGCCGGCGGTGGCGGTTCGGTACGCGTTGCGGGCGGTCGAACTCGAAGAGGCCGACCCCGTGCTGCTGCGCCGGCTGGCGGAGTACCTGACCGAGCAGGGCGATTGGGAGCAGGCGGTTCGCCTGTATGAACGCGCACTGGCCGTCCGCGAAGGCCGGCCCGAAACGGCCGCCGACGTCCTCGACCGCATGAGGGTGGGCCGGCTCTGCCATGTCATCGAACGCCACGAGGACGCGGCCGAGCACTTCGCCCGCGTACTCCGCGCCCTGGAGAACCCAGAGGACTTCGCCCTCGACGCGGAAACGGTCAAGGCGCTGCTCGGCGATCCCCCCTCGACCTACTCCCTGTTTGCCGACGTGTTCCTGGCGGCCGGCCGCCTCGAGGAGGCGCAAGCGGCGTACCGGAAGGCCCACGAGGCGGCTCCCGACCCCGCACGGCTCGAAGTGAACCGCGCGCGGGTCTTTCTCGAAAGCGGCCGGCCCGACGAGGCGCTGGAGGCCCTGGAGGCCGCCTTCGAGCACGACCTCGGCCCCGACAGCACGACCCCCTACCGCGTGCTGCTCGACGTGCTCGGCCGGCTGGACCGGACCGGCGAGGCGCTGCCGCGCCTCGAGGCACTGCGCGAGCGGCAGGGCGACGCGCCTGCCGTGCGATACGTCCTCGCGGAGCAGTACCTGCGGCACGGCAAGCTCGACGAGGCGGCGGAACTGTACGAGCAACTGCTCGACGAGGCGCCCACCATGCCCGGATTCCGAGGCCTGGTCGAAGCGTATCGCCGGGGCGGCCGGGTGGAGCCCCTGCTGCGGGTCGCCGGCGCCCTGGCCGACAAAGCGGGTGCGCTCGACGGGCTCGACGGCGAAGAGGAAGAAATCGCCCAGGACGACGAATTGCTCGAAAAGCTGATCGAGGCGGCGCGCGAGCGAAAACAGCAGGCCGAGGACGGGTTGGATCACGGCCGCGCATTGGCCACCGCCCTGTTGGCCCTCGAAGGCGGCCGGTTCGACGACGCCGGCGAGTTCTTCGACCTGGCCGCGGCCGCACGCCCCCAACGGGCCGCCGAACTGCTCGTCACCTGGGGAATCGGGCTCCTGCTGGGCGATGAGCCCGCCAAGGCGGCCGGCGTCTTCCGCCGCGCGATCGACCAGGACGTGCAGCCGAAAAGCAACCCGCTGTTTTACTTCTACCTGGCCGGGGCCCTGGAAGTGGACGGCCGCACCGACGAGGCCCTGGAGGCGGCCCGGAAGGCGGCCGAACTCGATCCCGACTCGCCCCGCATCCAGGGGCGCGTGGGCTGGGTGTACTACCATGCCGGCCGATACGACGAGGCGATCGACGCCTATCGCGGGCTCATCGAGCGGTTCGACGACGACCACACGTCGCCCAACACCCGCGACGTCATGCGGCAGGGCCGCCTCATCCTCTCGCACCTCCACGTGCTCCGGGACGATTACCCCGGGGCCGAGCGCTGGCTCGAAGAAGTGCTCGACGAGTTCCCCGACGACCCGGGCGCGCTGAACGACCTGGGCTACCTCTGGGCCGACCAGAACAAGAACCTGCATCGCGCGCTGGAGATGATCGAGCGGGCGGTCGCCGCCGAGCCCGACAACGCCGCCTTCCGCGACAGCCTCGGCTGGGTCTACTACCGGCTGGGCCGCTACGAGGAGGCCGTGGTCGAACTGGAGAAGGCGGCCGGCCTGGAACACGAGCCCGACCCGATCATCCTCGACCACTTGGGCGACGCCTACGCGGCCACCGGCCGCACCGAAGAAGCCCACAAAACCTGGCGCCGCGCGGCCGAAGCCTTCCACAAGGCCGACCAGCCGGAGAAGGCCGCCGAGGTCAAAAAGAAAATAACCGATTCTCAGGACCGTCCCGATGCTCACGCCACGCCGGCCGCCCCACCGAACGGGGCGAACGGCGCCGGCGCGACCACCGGACGGCTGCCTTTCCATACTTAGCACCGAGGTTGCCATGGCGGGTCACTCCCACTGGGCGGGCATCAAGCACAAGAAAGCGCTGGTCGACGCCAAACGCGGTAAGATGTGGAGCAAGCTCTCGAAGGCCATCATTGTGGCGGCCAGGCTCGGCGGCGGCGATCCCAGCGCCAACCTCCGCCTGCGCTACGCCATCGACGACGCCAAGGCCGTGAGCATGCCCAAGGACAACATCGAGCGGGCGATCAAGAAGGGCACCGGCGAACTGGCGTCGGAAGCGCTCGAAGAAGTGGTCTACGAGGGCTACGGCGCCGGGGGCGTGGCCGTCCTGTGCGAAATCCTCACCGACAACCGCAACCGCACCGCGCCGGAAATCCGCAAGATCTTCGAAATGTGCGACGGCAAGCTCGGCAGCACCGGCTGCGTGGCGTGGATGTTCGACCTGAAGGGACTGTTCCTCGTGCCCGCCGATCAGACCGACGAAGACACCCTCATGGAGATTGCCCTGGAGGCCGGCGCCGACGACGTCCGCCGCGACGGCGACAACTACGAAATCACTTGCGACCCCTCCGTCTACGACGCCGTCGCCGCGGCGCTGCGGGAGGCCGGCATCCGGCCCGAGGCCAGCCAGGTGACCAAGACGCCGCAAACCACCGTCGACCTCGACGCCGACACGGCCCGCAAGGTGCTCAAGCTCATGGACCGCCTCGACGAACACGACGACGTGCAGAACGTTTCCGCCAACTTCAACGTCCCCGATGACGTGATGGCGGAAATTGGCGAGAGCTGATTCGGTTTCCCTCCCTCCTTCTTCCTCCCATTTTTCTGCCCGCAATCTTCTTGGCTCTTCTTACCTTGGACCAGTCCCCGGCGGGCCCGTCGACGGTTGCGGCCCGCCGACGCGGCGCCCTCAGTTCGCCTGGGCGACGGTTTCCTCGGCGCCGGCCGGCGTGTTCAGGAAGTCGGCCAGGCGGTCATCGTGCGCGGGGTCCTTCAGCTTTTCGAACGCCGCGCGCTCGATCTGCCGGACCCGTTCCCGGCTGATCCGGAACATCTTGCCGATGTCGGCCAGGGTATAGTGGTGGCCGTCGGCCAGTCCGTAGTGCAGCCGGAGGATGTCGCGTTCGCGGGGATTCAACCGCCGCATCGCCGCGTGCAGCCGAGCCCCCAGCAGTTTCCGGTGCATCTCGCCGCCCACGTCGTGGTCCCGCTGGTCGGGCAGGACGTCGGCAAAGGTGCCCTCGTCGGCCCCCGAGGGGTCCTGGTCGAGCGACGTGATGCGGCGCTTGGCCTTCATGACGTCGCGGGTCTGGCTGAGCGTCAGGCCGGCCGCTTCGGCGATCTCCTCGTGCGTGGGAAGCCGGTTGTGCTTCTGCACCAGGGCCTGGGTGGCCGCATCGACCTTGCTCGCCTTTTCGACCGTCGCGCAGGGAACGCGCACGGTGCGGCTCTGCTCGGTGATCGCCTTGTTGATCGCTTGGCGGATCCACCAGGTGGCGTAGGTGGCGAACTTGACCCCGCGGGTCGGATCGAACCGGTCGGTCGCGCACATCAGGCCGGTGTTGCCCTCCTGAATCAAGTCAGCGAAGGGCACGCCCCGTTGGCGGTAGCGCTTGGCGATCGACACCACCAGCCGCAGGTTGCCGTCGGCCAACTCGCGGCGGGCGGCATCGTATTCTCTGCGGAGCGCGCCGATCTCGAAAAGCTGCCGGTGAAGCCGATGGGGGGTGGCGTGGGTCAGCCGGGCCAGACGCCTCAGCTCCGCCCGGACCGTCTGGCGAAGCTGCACCGGCTTGTCGTCGCCGTGCCACTGGCGAAGCTGCTCCGCCAACGCGCGCATTCGCTCCGAAACGGCGTGCAGTTCGGCCAGCCCCGATGCGATATGCTCAAATCGGATGCGGAGCCCCGCCAGCGCGGCATCTGCCTGCCGATGGCGGCGGGCGATCCGGCGCCGCGCCTCGCGGCGCTCTGACGCCGTGCTGCTGCGGCTTCGCGCGAGGGCGAAATCGCGGGCGTTTCGCGCCAGCACCTGGCGGAGCCTCCGCACCACCGGCTCCAGCCCCGCCTTCGCCTGCGCGATTTCCGGCTTGGTTCGTTGCGGCACCTCGAGCGCCTTCTCCAGGCGCATCTCCCCGCGCACCACGGCCGTGAGCATTCGCTCGACGTGCCGCACCAGGTAGTTCTGCGCGTAAATCGCCCGCAGCAGCCGCGCGCGGCAATTGGCAACCCGCCCGGTGGCGGCCGCCTCGCCCTCGGCGTTGAAGCACGGAATGGCGCCTACCTGTTCCATGTAAACTTGAAGTGGATCGATATGCGTGGTCTTCATCGTATTCTCCCGCGTGGTGTCGGCCACGCGTCGGGGTCAATCCCAAGGAGGTTCGTTGCAAACAGTTTGTGTTGTTCCCACTTCCAAGTGCCCCTGGATGGCTCTGCCAGGAGGAGAACCGAGTGGGAAGCCCACCAAGTAGGTGGGTCATGCAGCCGCAGACGAGGCGAGCGAATCTACGCGAATGTCATCCATGGCCCCCGGAGGGCATCGTGCCTCGTCTGCGAACAGTGGCTTCGAAGAGTTCCAAGGAGGGCACGGCACGCACGCCGCGCACCGGCCCGTTCTAACTTTTCCTATTTCCCCGCTCCGGTAAGATGGGTTACCGTCCGCGGTACAATCTTGCGGATTCGAACAACGGTTCAGGCGAGCAGCCTTCCCGGAACCCCCCAATGGTGTAACCGTTCGCCGCCGGCTGGGGCCTGGTCTATTTTTCGGCCAGTCGAACCTGGCCCCACGCTACCCCTCGGGTGGGTCGGTTGAGCGAACCAATTGGGCAATCCGCTTGAACTCGGCCGTGCCCGCCCGATCGCACCACTCGAACAGCGCCGCCTCCGTGCTGGTGAGCACGGCCCCGGCCGAATCCATCCGCCCCAACGCCGTGCGATAGTCCAGTTCCGTGCGCGAACCGACCGCGTCGGCGGCGACGTACACCTCCCAGCCTGCCGCCAGGAGGTCGTACACGCTTTGCTGCACGCATACGTGGGCTTCCACGCCGCACACCAGCAGCTTGTGCCGACCCTCGTTCAACAAGGGCCCCAGAGCCGCGGCGCACTCCCGGCAACTGAAGGCCAACTTCGCCGGCAATTCGCCCAATCGCTCGGCCAGTTCCGGCACGGTGGACCCGAGACCCTGCGGATACTGCTCGGTACCTACTACCGGCACCCCCAGGATGCGGGCTCCGTCGATCAAGCGTCCGCAGTTCCACACCACCCGTCGCGCATCGCGAATAGCCGGCATCAGCCGCTGCTGCACGTCGACCACCAACAGCGCCGTGTTGCCCCGCGCCATCATCGCGGGGCTTCGGGCCATGGTATGCTTCGGGGGTGGCGTGGGATGCCGTGGCAATTCTTCCACTGGAAATCTTCCTGCGGGTTTTCTGGCTCTTCCGTTTCCGGCAAGCGTAGGGTGGGTGGTTCCGGCTGTCTCAGCAGTCGGGTTCACCCACGCGCTCCACGCCGTTTCTTCGTGCAGGGCACCGGCCTCTGGGCGCCCTCCGGGGAGAGTATAGAGGAAAGTCCGCCGCCCCGCCAGTGTCCGCGGGTACGTCTACCCGTAAGCTATGGTTACGTAGCACGTCGCGGACGCCCCCTTCCGTTTCGCGTTGTATCGATCGTCCAGGTTGCAACGAGGACAACGACCGATGAGTGAACCAGGCCGGCTTCAAGGCATTTTCACCCCGAACATGATCCCGCTCGACGACCGGGGCCGCATCAACGAGCCCGAATACCGGCGGTACCTCGATTGGCTGATCGAGCGCGGCGTCCACGGGTTGTATCCCAACGGATCGACCAGCGAGTTCACCCGGTTTACCGCCGAGGAGCGGCGCCGGAATATCGAGATCGTCGCCGACCAGGCGGCCGGCCGGGTGCCCATCCTGGCCGGGGCGGCCGAGGCGAACGTGCGGGAAACACTGGCCGCGTGCGAGCACTACGCCGGGTTGGGCGTGCGGGCCGTGGCCATCGTCTCGCCGTTCTACTACCGGCTGAGCCCCGACAACGTGTACGCCTACTTTCGCGAAATCGGCCGAAACACCCCCGTCGACGTGACCCTGTACAACATCCCCATGTTCGCCTCGCCCATCGACGTGCCCACCTTGCAGCGCTTGAGCGAGGAATGCCCGCGAATCGTCGGCATCAAGGACTCGTCCGGCGACGTGAGCGAGATGATGCGGATGATCGACGCGGTGCGGCCCAACCGGCCCGACTTCACCTTCCTGGCCGGCTGGGACTGCGCGCTGCTGCCCATGCTGCTGATCGGGTGCGACGGCGGAACCAACGCCACCAGCGGCTTCGTGCCGGAAGTGACCCGCCGGCTGTACGACCTGACCCGCGCCGGCCGCCTGGGCGAGGCGCGGGCGCTGCAAACGCAGCTTACCGAAGTGTTCGACGCCGCCGTGCTGGGCGCCAATTTCCCGGAAGGGGTGCGCGTGGCGGTCGAGCTGCGCGGCTTCCAGATGGGCGCCGGGCGGCAGCCGCTTTCCGAGCAGCACCGCGAAAAGCTGCGCGAACTGACCGGCCGATTCCAGGCTGCTTTCCGTCGCATGGGGCTCCGGGACGCCGCCCCGCCCGCCGATACCGACGCCGGCGCGGTGCCGGTGCGGCAGATTGTCGAGAGCGTGCTGGCTGCGCTCGGGCGGCAAGGCATTTCCGCGGGGTCCCTGCAAGGGATTTAGC
>SKJM01000200.1 GCA_007122045.1 Planctomycetales bacterium
GACTCGCTCGCCCTGCCGGTTGGGGGCAAGGAGAAGAACCTGACTCGGCGCATCTGGCTTGACTTGGCCGCGTACTGCAAGCTGCCGGAGAAAGCCGTGCGGCGGATCCTCGACGAGCAGGTCCGCGCGCTCGAACCATCCCTGACGCTCATCGGCCGCTCCTTCCTGCCCGACCGCCTGAAGGAGCAGTACGCAGCCGTGGTCCGGGCAAGCACCTCGGTCCTTACCGCCTGACGGTGGGGTCGGGGATACCCGAACAGCGTAGGGTGGGTGGTTCCGGCCGCACTTTGCCTTCCGGGGCCGGTTTCGCCTCAGCAGGCGGCCGGGTTCACCCACGCGCGCCGCTGCCCATTGCCCGTATCCCGGCCGGACAAGTCGAGCCGAAGCAACCCCGATGGATACAATCGGCGGAAATGGCGGTGCGCCGGCTCGAATTGGTCGCCCGGGGCCGGTTTGTGGTAGAATGGGCATGTCACTCGCATACATCGAAAAAAGGAGAACCATCATGCGCGCAAGAATGACCCTATCGGCAATCCTGGCAACTGCCGCCGCCCTGGCTTGCGGCGCCGCGGCCCGGGGGCAGGGGCGGCAGTACCCCGTCCGGCCCGGCGACGACTACCGACTCGTCCTCCGCCGGCTTCAACCGGGCGACGAGCTGGTGTTCCTGCCGGGCGTGCACGAGCGGTCGACCACGCTCGAACTCCGCGGCACGCCGGACCGGCCCATCACTATTCGCGGCCACCTCGACCCCCAGGGCCGGCGGCCCATCGTCCAGTTCACCGGCCGCGGCCACAACTTGTGGCGGCTCAGCGGGCAGCACGTGGTCATCCGCGACCTGGAACTGCACGCCACGCACGCCTATGCCCTCCGGGTCGACCGCGCCGACCACGTGCGCATCGAAAACTGCATTTTCCGCGACTGCGGCGGTGGCGACCTCAGCGCCAACACGGCCGACGTGCACGCGCTGCACGTCACCGGATGCCTGTTCACCGGCGGCCGCCGCACCCCCGTCTATATCGGCCGCCACGACGGCGGCCTGCGGGTGACCGACTTCCGCTTCGAGGGGAACGTCATCGACGGGCGGCAGATCGAAGCCGGCGAGGGCTACGGAATCCAGTTGAAACTGAACGTCACCGGCAGCGTCATCCGCGGCAACTGGATCGAGCACGCGCGGGGGCCGGGCATCATGGTGTACGGCGCCACCGACGACGACCCCGAACTGGGCAACCTGGTCGAGGGGAACGTCGTCACGGCCAGCCGCAACAGTGCGGCCATCCTCGCCGGCGGCGGACCGGCCCGCGTCCACGGCAACCTGGTCCTGGGCAATCCGCGCGGGGGCATCCGCGTGTACGACTACGGCGGGCGCGACTTGCTCCGGAACATCGACGTGACGGCGAACACCGCGGCCGGCAACGGCCAGTTCGACCTGAGCTTCACCGGCCGGCTCCGCAACGTGCGCGCCGAGCGGAACGCGGCGTTCGTGCGGCAGGGGAGCGAGGGCATCCGCGGGCCGGCCGACGTACGCGCCGGCAACTTCGCGGCGCCCGCCCCGCCGGCCCTGCTGGCCAGGATCGACGCCGTGAGCAAGGCTCGTCTCGATCCCGGCCGCCTCGCCGCCGCCGTGGAGCAATTGCCCGAGGGACCGGTCGACGCGAACGCGCTGGCCGAGTGGCTCGACAAGGTGCTGGCCGAGTAGCGCCGCCTACATCAGCCACCAGTCGCCGCTCAGGATCACGTACACGCCCAGCAGGAAGTTCGTCACCGCGTGGGCGGCGATGCAGTCGCCGATGCTGCGCGTGCGCACCATCAGCCAGGTGACCATGGAGAACCACACGGCCGCCGCGAACAGCTCCGCCGGGTGCATGAGCATGGGCACGGCCGTGCCCACCACCACCGCCGTGGCGTCCACCTCGCCGAAGGGCACGCGCCACCAGTTTCGTGCCATCACGTACCGCATGACGAACGCGCGAAGGAAAAACTCCTCGACGACCGGCACGAGCACCGCCAGGCCGAGCATACGCACGGCCAGGTAGCTCCACACGGCCGCGGGCCGACCGCCGTACTGCTCGAACGGGTTGAACGCACTGCGCTCGCCCAGGCCGAGGATCCCGCCCAGCCCGAGCGGCGCCAGCAGCCGCTCTTCAAGCTGCAGCTTGCACAGCCCGATCCACACCACGGCGCCCACCGCGCCGACGGCCAACGACAGCCACCCGACCCGCCACTTGAACTTCGCATAGGCGGGCAGCACGGCCGCGACGGCAATGGCCGTCAGCACGAGTTTGGCCGTATACATGGCCGGGTAGTAGCTGTACGGGATGTTCAGCCCGATGCGCGCCCCGCCCGGCTCGGTCGGCGTCGGCTCCAGCGACCCGGCCAGCATGTACACGGCCAGCGGCAGAATGAACGGGAGCCAGGGCTGCCGCTGGAGCAGCCCGCGCCAGCCGGGCGGAGCCGGAGGTTCCGACGAGCCGGCGGCCGACCTTTTACGTTTGGGCATGGTTGGAAGGACGATTGCAGGGGGAGTTGCGCCCGTTGGGCTGGTTCAGGCCGACGGAGGGGGGGCTGCCCCCGCCGTGCCTCCAAGAGGTAAATCCGCAAGAGGCACGACAGAGCGTATCACAGCAGTAGCGTTTTGGCCCGTCTCACGGAAGTGCATACGGACGCGACATTGCACGTGACCCACCTTCGGCACCCATCGCACCGGCTACTCTTCCAGCCTACCTTTCCCAGGAGGATGGGTCAACTTTCCGGCAAGGTTGGACGCCTGGGGACCGCAAAGGCGTCGGTTGACACCACTGCCCGGCGGGGTAAAATGGCGGTCCCCAAAGGGTCGAGTCGCTATGGCTCACTCCCAAGAAGTCGGCGACCGATGTAACGGGGAGGCCCGGGCCAATGAATGCGACGGATGGGGAGGATCGGTAATACCCGAACCGCTTGCCGATCATTTTCGACGAGTACCCGGACGGGCTGACCAACGGCAAAGTGCGGATTGGGGTGGAGTAGAAGTACGGACGAACACACAACGGCGCGGTATGGGCTACACGATTACGCTCGAACGGGTGAAGCTACTGATTCGCGAAGGCGAAGGGCTCACGGGGGAATTCAAGGAGCGATACACTCCGCGCATTGACCAAGACATCGTTGCCTTCGCCAATGCGAGGGGCGGAACTCTCCTGCTCGGCATCCGGGATGGCGGGATGGTGGCCGGGGAGCGACTGACGAATGACCTGAAAGCCAACCTTCGGCACTTGGGAGAATCGACCTGATGCGTACCATCGCGCTACTGCTCGCCGCAGCCTGGGGGGCCGCCGGCCCACCGGCTGAAGCGGGCACCTTTCCGGTCACCGAAACGTTCGACGGCCGCTCGTTCGAGTACCGCATGGAACTGGCCGCCCGGCGGCCCGGCTACCGGGTGTACCGGCTGCGGTATCCGTCGCCGGTGGAAACGCCGTTCGAGGCCAACAACGTCATTCCGGCGGAATACTACCTGCCCGACGGCATCGGGCCCGACGATCCGAGCCGCCCGGCGGTCATTTGCCTGCATATCCTCGGGGGGCAGTTCGAACTGGTGCAGCTTGTCGGCAGTTCGCTGGCCGCGCGGGGGATTCCCGCCATCTGGTTCAAACTGCCGTATTACGGCTCGCGGCGGCCGGAGGGGCTGGCCGAGGACTCCCGGCAGGATCCGGCCCGGCTGGCCGAGGCCCTGTCGCAAGGGCTGCTCGACGTGCGGCGCACCTTCGACGTCCTGGCCGCCCGCCCCGAGGTCGATCCGCAGCGCATCGGCGTGACCGGCATCAGCCTGGGCGGCATCCTGGCGGGAACGGCGGCCGGGGCCGACGCCCGCTTCCACCGGGCCGCGCTCATCCTGGCCGGCGGCGACGTGCTGGAAATCCTCCACCACGCCCGCGAATCGCGCCGCCTGAGCCAACTGCTCGACGACCTGCCCGCCGACCAACGCCGGAAACTGGAGGAGACCCTCCGCTCGGTCGACCCGCTCACACACGCCGCCGCGCTTCGGGGGCGCGCCGAAGACGGCCGCGTGCTGATGATCAACGCCGGAGCCGACGAGGTCATCCCGCGCGCCGCCACCGAAAAGCTGGCCGAGGCGTTGGGCATTGCCGACGACGTGGTGTGGCTCGACGGGCTGGGGCACTATACGGCCATCGCGGCACTGCCGCAAGCCTTGCGGACCACGATCGCCTTCTTTGCCGAGGACCTGCCGGAGGGGGTCGAACCGCCCGCCGCGCCGGCCGCCGCACCGACGCCGCTGCGCCGCGCGGTGCGCCTGGTTCAGCAGGCCGGCCTGCTGCTGGGCATGGGCGCCGAACCGCCCGCGGGCCGGTGCCACTTCGCCGACGTAGCCGCCACGGTGACGCTTGCCGAGGGGAACCAGGTCGAGGGGCACGTGCGGATTGTGCGGGGCCACGGCCATCGCTTTCGCGTCGAGTTGGACGTGCCCCAGTTCGGCGCGGCCGTGCTCGCGCAGGGCAAGGGGCCGTGGATGGCCGCCCGCGACAACACCGTGTTCTACGGCGAACTGCCGCCGGACCGCGCCCCGGAAGACCCGCGAGAGTTTCTCGCGGAAGAGAACGCCTTGAAGCTGCGAACGGCGGGCGGCCTGTTGGCGGTGCTTGGCTTCTCGCCGGAGTTGCTGGAGCAGTGGATCGTGGCGGCCGAGGAGCCCGACCGCGCGGGCGGGCCCGCCCTGCGCATCACGCGGAAGGACCAGCCCGAGGATCACGCCGTACTCGTGTTCCACGACGACGGCGCCACCCCGAAAGAGGCGGTGTTCCAAGTCGAGGGGGTGAGCGGCCGGGCTGAGTTCCGCGCCTGGCAGATGGGTACCGTGGCCCACGATGCGCTCTTCGAGCCGGCCGCCGACGCCACCGTCCAAAAGGTCGATTCCGGCGACCTGTACCGGATGTTCGCCGCCCTGTTGAACTTCGCCCTGGAGGCCTTCTGATGACTTCCCATCGTAGCAGGCACGCTGCGGCTTGCCTCGGCATCGCGCTGCTTGTATCGCTATCGGCCGTCCCGCCGTGCCCGGCCCAATCGGCCGCCGAGTTTGAACTGCTCGCCCGCGACCCGGCCGGCCACGGCCTGGTGGCCCGCTGCCGCGAAAAGACCATCGTTTTCCTTTCCGGCACGCCGGAGCAGATGGGCCGCGCCCACGGCACGCTCTTGGCCGACGACGTTCGCAAGCTGACCGAACGCGTCCTGTACTTCGTCGGCGCGGGCGACAGTTTGCAGTCGGGCGTGTGGTTTTTCGACCAGATGGCCGAAATCGAGCGCCGCACACTGCCGTTCATCCCCGAGCGGTTCCTGGCCGAATGCGACGCCCTGAGCGAGGCGGCCGGCATCTCGCGGCGCGACGGGCGCTACGCCAACCTGTTTCCCGAGCGGTTCCATTGCAGCGGCGTGGCCGTGCGCGGCGAGGCCACCGCCGGCGGCCGCGTGCTGCACGCCCGCGTGCTCGACTACATGCGCGACATCCGCCTCCAGAACCACGCCGTCGTGGCCGTCTTCATGCCCGAAGGGTATCACACCTGGGTGAGCCTCGGCTACGCGGGCTTCATCGGCACGGTGACGGCGATGAACGAGCAGGGGCTGGCCATCGGCGAAATGGGCGGCGCCGGCCTGGGCGATTGGGACGGCATGCCCATGTCGCTGCTGCTGCGCGACGTGATGGAGCGGGCCCGGACGGTCGAAGAGGGCCTCGAAATCCTCCGGGAAACGGCCCGCACGTGCGAATACTATTACGTGCTGAGCGACCGGAGCCGGGCGATGGCCGCCGTCCACTGCACGCCGCGCGAGTTCAACGTGCTGCGCCCCGGCGAGCAGCACCCGCAACTCCCGCACGTGCCGCCCGACACGGTGTTCATCTCCGGCCCCGGCCGAGCCGAGGCGCTTTCCGAGCGGCTGGTGGAGCATTACGGGCAGATCGACGCGGCGCGGCTCACGGAAATCATCAAGCGGCCGGTGGCGATGACCTCGAACCTTCACAACGCCATATTCGCCCCGGAGACGCTCGAAATGTGGTTCGCCGACGCCGGCCGCCACACCCCCGCCTGCGACGAGCCCTACGCGCATTTCGACCTGGAGGCGCTCGTAGCGTATTACCAGCGACTCGCACAGCAGCGCGAGGACGCCGACTAACGTGGGGGACCATGCGTCGCTCGCCCGCTCCCCGCGCGCCGTCCCCGTTCCCCGCCGGGCTTGCCCCTCCTGGGAGCGAAGAGAAGAGCGAAGCATTCACGCCAACCGGGGGCTAGCGCCCCGCGGCTGATTTCGTTGGACGCGTTCGCGGCTGCGGAGGGTACGCTGCGGTCAACGGCAACGTGCATGCCCACCCCATCTGTTCGTCGATCTCCACGCGGAGTATTCCATGGGGCCGGCCCCGCTTCGCGCACTGGTTACCGTTCCGAGAGGCGGCTAAAATACGCGTTGAGTCGGCCGCCACTCCTACCACCCCCAACCGGCCCAAGGCCGCTAAGGAGAACCAACCATGAGCCGTCTTGCATACCTCCTGCTGCTTCTGCTTGGTTCGACGATCGCTTCGGCCTCCGCCGATTGGCCGCAACTTCAAGGCGACCCGTTGCGCTCCGGCAACGCGCCGGCGGCCGAAATTCCTGCGGACCTCGGCCTGCTGGGCGCGGTGGCGCTCACCGACGGCATCTATGCCGCGCCGGCCGTGGCCGGTGAAACGGTGTACGCCGTGGACGGCTCGGGCGTAGTCCACGCGATCTGCACGGAAACGCTTCAGGTGCGGTGGACCTTCGCCACACGCGGCGGGCCGGGAAACGTCAACAACGTGTCGTCGCCGGCGGTTGTCGGGCCATACCTGCACTTGGGCACGATGGCCGGATACTACTACGTGCTCGACCGGGAAAGCGGCCAACTCGTTCGCGAACTCGATTGCCGCGAGCCCATCTTCTCGGCCCCGGCCGTCGGCGACCGGCGCGTGTACTTCGCCACGCTCGGCGCCCGGGTGTACGCCGTCGAGCCCGGCGGCAAAGTCGCTTGGACGTGGGATTTCGTTCGCGAGGTGGTCGACTTCGACGGCGACCGGTGGAGCGGCGAGGAGTGGCTCGCCGCCCGCGGCGACCGCGTTACCTGGCGCGATCATTTCGTCTGCTCGCGCGATATCTGCCTGATCGGCAATACCGTCGTTCTTCCGGCCGGCGGGCGGACCGTGTTCCTTGACGACGCCGGCGCGGCGCCCGAGTTGCGGGCCGTCGGGGAGATTCCCTCCTACGTCGGCCGCGAGTACCCGGCCACCTTCGGCCAAAGCGCCGACGCGGCGGGGGACGTGTACGTGCAGTGGCATCGGCGCGACAACGCCGGCCGCGTCGACGTGCTGCGCCTGACCGACGACGGCGTCGCGACCGACGTCGTGCCCGGCACCGAAACGGCCATCCACCTGCCCGGCCTGCTCGCCTTCGCCTCGGTCAGCATCCGTGACGGCCACGTGTACCGCGTACGGCCCGAGCATGGGCTCGGGCTGTGCCGGCATACCCCGGGCGCCGAGCGGCCCGAGGTACTGGCGGCCGCCGCGTCCATCTCGCCGCCGGTGCTCACGCGCGAGCACGCGGTGTACGGCGGGCTGGACGGCCGGCTGCACGTGGCGCTGCTTGCCGGCGGCGAGGTGCGGTCGTACCCGACGGCGTTCAGCACGCCCATTTCGGCCCCGCTGGCCGTAGCGGGCGGCCGGGTGTACGTGGGCGGCGAGGACGGCTACCTGTACGTCTTCGGCGCCGGCGGCCGGGCCGCACTGCCCACCAAAAAGCTCGGCATCGAGGGCATTCGCAGCCCGCTGGCCGGTCCCATGGACGGCCCGCAGTACGACTGGTACACCAACTACGGCGACTTCCAATCGACCAACGCGAACAACCAGGGGCTCGAACTGCCGCTGCGGATGCGCTGGGCCCGCCGGCTGGCCGGAACGGTCAAGCACATTCCGGTGTGCGGCGGCGGGCGGATGTACGTGCACACCGCCGAAGGGCAGATCATCGCGATGGAGCAAGACACCGGGCGGCTGCTGTGGCGCCGGCACTGGCCCGGCGTGTACCTGTCGTTCACCTCGCCGCTGTACATCGACGGCAAGCTGCTGGTTCCGCAGGCGGGCATACGACAGTCGTACGTGCGATGCCTC
>SKJM01000775.1 GCA_007122045.1 Planctomycetales bacterium
GGGGTAGACCTGGGAATACGGGCCGAACATTTCGCGCCACCGCCGCCGAAAGTGCAGGCGGTACGCCGTGTCGAGGGCGTGACCGGCTTCGTGCCGAAGAATCCGCATGCACCACTCCTGGGTTCCTCCTTCCACCTCGAGCATCTGCTTGCGTTCCAGCCGGGGGTGCGCCAGGTAAAAGGGAATGGCGATGCCCGGAATCCCGTCCTGCGAGAACCATTCGTCGGAAAGCCAGCAGTGCGGCCGGAAGACGATCTCCCGCGCCTCCAATTCTTCGTACAGGCGTTCGATCCGCCGCTGGAGCACCGGGCCGGGCGACTTCAGCCCCAGGTCGCAAATGCGCAATTGGAGCAGCTCGGCGTCGGCGTACTCCTCCCAGAGAAATGGGGCCTCGGCGTGGGATTGGGTGGAACGATTCATGGAATGGGACCCGCGACGGACTCGCGACACGGCTGATTTCCTCCCTGCCGGATGGCGGTGATCGTGTACGGGCGGATGGGGGAAACGACGGTCTTCCTGCGTGGTTGTTCTTGCCGCGCACCGGCGAACACGCGCTGCCGCGCATTCGCTGCATGACCAATAATAAAGCGAACACGAAAACGGGGCAACCGGAGTTTGCCCGGCCCATGCCGTCGCCCGCCGTCGCAAGCCGACCGGTCCCCCTCGACCCCCGACCGCGTGCAGCCGCGTTCACCAGGCTGGCAAGACCTACCGAAGCCCCGGGGCCGCTTGCGTGCCCATGTTCAAGAACTGGATGAGGCATACCATGTCGGCATTGAAGGCCATGCCGCGGGCGCCCGGTTGGAGGTCGAACCCCTCGGCCCGAGCCTGCCGCACGAAGGGGTCGGGCAGCACGCTGGACATGTGGAACAGCACGCGGGCGAGTTCGTCGGGCAAGGCGTCGTCGCGGGCGGGGAACATGAACGGCTCGGCCGCCGTGACCGAAAGGTGGCAATTCAGCAGCAGCACGTTTCCGTCCTCGGTCGCCAGGTTCCGCACCGCCTCGGCGTAGGGGATCGGGTCGCCGTCCTGCGACTCGCCGTCGGAAATGTGGATGACAATAGGCGGGAAGCTTCGCGGATGCTCGGCAATCCAGTGGCTCAACAACTGGTGCGTGTGATACAACATGTGGCACATGGGGGTCCCGCCTTCCGTGATCGGGTCGACCCAGACCGGCACTTCGCACGGAATTTCGAGCATCTGGCCCGTCTGGTCGTCGGGAATGTACCGCGGCTGGGTGTCGATCCGCGCCGGTTGGGCGCCGATTTCGGGAATGGAGACGATCGGCCGGCCGGCCAAGGGCCCGGAAAGCGCCGACTGGATGATCGGATTGGCGTGCTGGTCGGTGCGGTAGCCGAACACGCCCACGTCCATCCAGTCCTTGATGCCCTCATCGCCGCTGGCCCGAATGGCCATGTTCTCCAGCCAGCCGTTGATGGCCGTCGCCAGTTCGTCGCACTTGCGGCGCTGCGAGTTGCCCAGCGGCTCTTCCATGGAGAACGACTGATCGAGGAGGAACAAAAAGCAGGCCTTGTTCTGGCGGCTGATTTCTTGGGTGTACGGCGCTCGGGTCATATCCGGCTCCTGTGGTCATCGTCGTGCCAAATAGTACTGTTTCACGCTTCAGCGTGCGAAATCACTGTTGGAGTTCACGCTTCAGCGTGTGAAAATGGTTTGTTGATTATCCCGGCTCCCGCCGCAATTGCAATGACATCCCCGTTACAGCCCGTGCTTGCCGAGCTTGTCGCGGAAGGTCGAAGGTTTCATGCCCAGCGAGGCGGCCGCCGCCGTCTTGTTCCCTCCGCACGCGCGGAGCGCCTCCTCGAGCAGCTCGCGCTCGGTGCGGTTCACGGCGGCCTGGAAACCGCCGGGCCGCTCGCCCTCCGGCTCGAAGTTGCGGATTTCGTGGCGGGCGATCTCGGCGGAGATGTGCCCGCCGCCAATCAGCAGCGCGCGTTCCAGCGTGTTGTACAGCTCGCGCACGTTGCCCGGCCAACGGTGGCGCTGGAACAACTCGACCGCCTCCGCGTCGATCCGGTACGGCTGCCCCTTGGCGATCCGGCCCAGCAGGTACTCGACCAGTTCGGGAATGTCTTCCAGCCGCTCGCGGAGCGGCGGGATGTTCATACGCAGCACGTCGAGCCGGTAATAGAGGTCCTCGCGGAAGGTGCCTTCCGAGATCTTTTCGAGCAGATTCCGCTTCGTCGACGCGATGACGCGCACATCCGCCTCGATCAACCGCGTCCCTCCCACGCGCTCGTACACCTTCTCTTCGATGGCCCGCAGCAGCTTCGATTGCTGTTCGATGGGGATGTCGTCCACGTCGTCGAGGTACAGCGTGCCCCCCTCGGCCAGCGCGAAGCGGCCCTGCCGCTCCGCCTCGGCCCCGGTGAACGAGCCCTTCTCGTGGCCGTACAACTCGCTTTCGATCAATTGCGGGGGAAACAGCGTGCAGCCCACCTTCACAAAGGGGAACCCGTGCCGGTGCGAACTGCGGTGGATCATCTGCGCCACCAGGTCCTTGCCCACCCCGGTCTCGCCGTACAGAAGCACGTTGGCGTCGGTGCGGGCACAGATGGCGGCCATCTGCTTCACCCGCCCGATGCCCGGCGAATGGCCGATGATTTCCTGGTGAATGACCGGTTCCGCCCGGCCTGCGCCGGCGTCGGGCGCCTGCCGGCTCCGCTCGATCCGCGCCAGCAGCGGAAATACGTCTTCGTTGCGGAACGGCTTGGTCAGGAAATCGAACGCCCCCAGCTTGACCGCTTCGACCGCCACGGGAATGCTCCCATAGGCGGTCATCATAATCACTTCCAAGTCCGGCCAGGGCCCCTGCTTGATGCGCCGCAGCAGTTCAATGCCGTCGAGCTTCGGCATCTTCAGATCGGTCACCACCACGTCGAACGGTCCGCTTTCCAAGTGCTGCAACGCTTCCTCCCCGTCCGAAGCGGCCACCACGTCGTGCCCCTGGGTAGCCAGATCGTCGGTCAGGGTCACGCGTTTGATTTTCTCGTCGTCGACAACCAGGATGCGCATCGTTTTCAGCAGAGTTTACAGGAAGGGGTGACCACCCGTTCGTGGTGGCCGTTGTGGCCCAAGGGTGCAGCTTTACGCTATTCAGGCGAAAACGGGCGACATTCCCCTGTGAACCGTTACGGGAATTGTAAGCCTACCACCGGCACTCGGTCCATGCCGCCTGCCCGTACTTTTCGGCCACCAGGGCGGCGGTCCGCGCCCGCGGCCAGTCGGTTGCTCGCTCCGCGGCCGACCACGTCCGCCGGAGCAGCGAACAGATGATGTCGCGGCCAAGCGGCAGATTCGTGAGGAACCGGTCGTGGCGCCGGCCGGCCCGGTAGTCGGGCACGCGGGGCGGCATGGGGAGGTATTCCGTAACACGCTCTAGTGGAAAGTCGTACAACAATGTGCCGTGGTACAGCAAGTGCCGCCGCTTCACCCGCGCGCTGTTGCCTGAACATTTCAGCCACGGCACTGCCGCCCCGTTGCCCTCGGTCAGCGCCAAGTCGCTGGTTCCGGCACAGGCGATGCCCGGGGTGCCCCCGCTCAGGGCGGGCGCCGTCCTGCCCAATACGTACCGGTGCGCGGCGTCGATTCGGCGGGTTTCCGGGCGGAGTTGGTGGCTGAGAATCAAGGCGTAGGTCAGGCAGCCCGGGCCCAGTACGACGGCCGCCCCGCCGCTAGGACGCCGCAGCACGGGTACGCCCGACCGGCGGCAGGCCGCCAAGTTCACTTCGCAGCCCAACCGGGAGGATCGGCCCACCACCACCATCATTTCGGGCGATTCCCACACCCGCAGCGTCTCGATGGGGCCGGGCGCGGCCTCGGCCTCCTCCAGCAACGCTTCATCGAGCGCCAGGTTCTCCGCGGGGGTCGGCAGCGTCAGTTCAAGGTAGCGCATCGCCCCATTGTTACCCGCCGCGCCTTGACTGGCCAGGGGCCGCGGGGCCATGATGAGGGCAGGGGTTTATTTCCGGGTCTTCCGTTTCCAGGTGCAGGCCGTCTGGGTTGGAGTGCCGCCTTTAGGCGGTTTCTTCTTGCCGGCTAAAGCCGGGACTCCAACGGGCCACAGGTTGCACCCAGAAGCTGGCGAGCCCTATTTCCGTCCACCAATTATACGCCTCCCATGGCCCAACCGGTCCGCAATCACCCCGGCGCAGGCTTCTCCACACGGGGAATGCTGGTCAAACTCGTGCTGCTGCCCGCACTGTTGGTTGGGCTCTTTGTAGCCCTCGCCATTCTGGCCGGCTGGGCCCGGTTCACACCCGGCGATCCCGAGGATGCCCTTGCCGCCCTGCAGCGCGGCGGCGGGGGGCCGTGGCGGGCGGCAGCGCTGGTGCGGACCCTGGCCGAACCCCGCAACCGCGCCATGCGGCAGGACCCCCGACTGTTGGACCGGCTTATCGCCCTTTTGTGGCATGAGACGGCGCGAGCCGACACGACCTCCGATGCCGTCGAGCTGCGCAGCTACCTTTGCCTGGCGATTGGCCAATTCGAGCTTGCCGGCGGCGTACCCGTCTTGGCCGACACCGCCCGCGGCCGAGGTGACCCGGCGGAAGTGCCGCTCCGGGTGGCCGCGCTGGAGGCGCTAGCACTGCTGGCCAACCGCCTTGGCCCCCAGGTACTTCACCTTCCTCCGGCCGACACCCCCAGCGGCCCCACCTCCTCGGCCGACTCCGCAGCGCCCCGCGCCAATGTCCACTCCGCCGCGCCTTCGCCGGATGGCGAGCACGGCGCCCCTGTTACGGCCCTGGCGGTGGTGGTCGACTGCGCCGACGACCGCGACGCCCGGGTGCGCGGCGCAGCGGCCTATACGTTGGGAGTTGCCGGCGGGGCGGAGGCGGAACAACGGTTACGCACGCTCCTGCTCGATACCGTCGCGGCGGTGCGTTACAACGCGGCGACCGGCCTCGCCCGGCTGGGCGATCCCACCGGCGCCGCGGTGTTGGCCGAAATGCTCGAGGTCAGCATGCAGCACGCCGGCCCAACCGAATCGCCCGCGTTCGACGATGACCAACTAGCGCGGAATGCGCTGCGCGCGGCCGAGAAGCTCGGTGAAGCCGTGCGCGCCGCCGAAGGCAGTGTGACGGCTTACGTGGACGATCGGACCGGGGTGGCGGAAACCGCAGTTCCCATCGAGGCCCGGCAGGGCCTCGACGCGTTGCACCGCGCCGTTGGCCGGGCCGCGCGCCGGCATCCCTCGCCGCAGTGGCGCACCCGGGCCGCCGCCGTCGAACGCCGGCTGCAACAAGCCGGCTTCAGCGCGCCATGACGCCTCGGCGCGGACGGCGGCTCCACGCACATGGACGAGTCATGACAGCCGCGTGTTTCCACCCGCTGCGACGTGGCCAGCCCTATTGCAGCCCTCGCTCCTCAGCCCGGCGCACAATTTCACCCGACGCCAGTCGCTCCCGCCAGTGTTGGACGGGCTGCTGGCGCCTGGCAGCCGGGTGCTCGGGCCGGTAGAAGAGCCCCAGCCCGGTCAGCTCGCGCAGATTCCAGAAACTCAGCACGCGCACCGCCAGCCGCTCGTGTTCCAGGGCGTCAACCAGCGCGGCCACCGCCCCGTTGCGGAGGTCGTCGGCGGAGTATCCCCACAGCATCCGGTACAGGATTTCGGCGTCGGCCCCGTAGTGCTTCTCGAGCGCCTCGCGCACGGCGGCGGCCAGGCGGGGACCACGGGCCAGCACCGCCCGAAGCTCGTCGATGTAATCGAACCACACCGTCCTGGAATCTTCCTCGTCGAGCACCGACACCGTCAGGTCGAAGTGTCCGAGGTATCCCAGGCAGCGGACGGCCAGCCAGCGAACCTCGCGTTGGCGGTGGCCGACCGCCACCTCGCGCAGCACGAGGGCGGCGGGCCGACCGGCCTGAAGTTCTTCGACCAACACGTCCGATGCCCGCCGGTCGAGGAAGCTCGTCTGGTCTTCGCCCACCCATGCGGGCGCACCGGCCGGCCTCGGTTCGGGGGGCTCGGCGGCGGAATCCAGCACGACGTGCTCGCTGGTGCCTATCTTCACCGGCTCACCGCCGTCCGTCTGCCAAACGGCACTTCCGCGCGTTGTCCACAGGCTGGCCACGACGGGGGCCGTTTCATTTTCCGGGTCCTCGCCGGGACTGGCGCGCCGGCCGACGTGCACAGCCACCCCCGATTCCGCCTCGGCAAACGTGAGCGTTCCGGTGCGCCCGCCGAAGGCCAGCCGGATTTCCGTTCCGGCCCGGCCGAGCGTGTGCATGGTCAAACGGCCATAGTCAATCTCCAGCGTCTGCACGTCACCGCCGTCGATCGGGTGCAGTTCCACCTGCGCCGGCCCGACCAATTGCACGGCAAACCCGGCGGTCAGGGCAACCACCGGCCGGTAGGTGGGCAGGGCCAGCAATGGGTACTCCGGCTTGATGGCCGTTTGCATGGCCACGCGGTTCCACAACTCCCTGTCCTCGTCGAATTGCAGCAGAAGTTGGCGGTCGGACACCAGGCGACCCACCGTTGCCCGCTCCGGCCTCTCGGCGGGCGGCGGAGGGCCTTCCGGCGCAACCGGCGCCTGCAGACCGGGAATCAGGTCCTCAATTGCCGGTTGGGGTTCGGGTTCAGGACGCGGCTCGACCACCGGTTCGCCCGGCGGCAATTCCGGCGCAGGTTCGAGGAGGTCGTCGGGCGCCTCGACGCCCGGCGGCGGGACGGGTTCTGGGGCTTCGGCCGGGGCGTCGTCGGGCGCCGGGACCGGGGGCAAGACGTCGCCGGGGCGGGGGGCCGGCTCCGGCGCGGGGGCCAATGGCTCCGCTTCCGTGGGTGTGACCGGGCGGTCGGCCTCGGCAGGCGGCTCCTCCGGGGCCACTTCCTCGACCGGCTCGCCCGGCGGTATCGGCTCGACTCGTTCCACTTCCGGGCGTTCTTGCGGTTCGACGGCTTCTTCCGGCTTGGCGGGCGCTTCCGGCGCGGGGGGCACAACGGCCACCTGCGGCTCGGCCGGTTCGGGCCCCGCCCGATCGGGCCGCACCCCGAACCCATCCGTCGCCGCCCAAACGGCCACCAGCACACAGCCGGCCAGGACCAACACGGCCAGGGCTCGAACCAACACCCGCTTCCTTGGCGGATCGCGGAGGTACTCGGGCACGGCGGGCTTCTCGCGCCGGCGGACCTCGGCCGCCTGCTCGGCTTCGACGGCCACTTCGGGCAGCCGGTACATGCGTTCTCGGGCCGCCGGGTCGATCTCGACCGGCTCGACCTGGGCCAAGGTCAGCACTTGGTGGGCTGCCGCCACCTCGGCCAGTTGCATGTCCGACTGCAAGCACGCCTTCTCGAAATCCTCCACCTCGTCGTCCGGGAGCACGTGGTCGAGGTACTCGGCCACCGTGTTGGGGTCCAGGCCGGGCCCGCGATGCCCCAATCCGGGGGTTCCCAGCCGCAGCCGCCGCATCACATCGCGAATGCGGTGCATCAAGTTGGTGGCGAATTCGCTGTCCGCAATCCTCTTGCGAATGTCCTCGTCGTCTTCCGGATCGGGAATGCCCCCGTCCATGTGGGCCAGCATGTTCCGAAGTGTTAGTCGCATGGCAAAGTTCCTCACTGTATCAGGAGCCGGATGAAGCTCGAATGTACCCCTCCCTGTTTTATTAGTGGCGCCCCGGCGGCCATTTCGTACAAGCATTGCTGCTCGCCTCCACCGGCGCCGGGCAGGCAACTTCCCGTAGGACAGGCTCAGACGAAGCGACAAGCTGGAAGCTAGTCGGCCTGTGGAAGGTATGACTTTGCTGCCGGCGCATGCCCCAAGCGAGCTGATCGCTAATAACGTGCTTGTGCTATCTCTTGCCGCCAACTTCGCCCAAAAAAGCTCCCGCCTGCACCCCCTCGCCTCTCGATTTCGTCTCGTCTATGCTTGCGTTCTGTGGAAACAATCAAGTTTCGTGTCCCTCGTTATGGGGCAAGGACTCGTTTCTCGCCGGAGGGTGCTGGTTTCGGTGCCCCCCAAACGGGTAAACTCGAAGAGTGCGGACCGTTTCGTCTGGAATTCGGCCATGCCGCCAACCACTCAGCAACGCCGGCTGCCCTGGGATACAAAGACGTTCGGACGAC
>SKJM01000354.1 GCA_007122045.1 Planctomycetales bacterium
CGGGAACTGCTGCTGCGGCTCCATCACGCGGCCGGGCAGGGCGAGAGCGTCACCCTCGGCCCCAAAGAGCACGAACTGCTCGAAGGGCTGCTCGGCCTGACCGACGCGATTGCCGATCAGGCGGCCGACCGCGACGGGATTGACTGCCTGATACCCATTCAGCGGTAAGGGCACAGGCTGGCCCCGTTCCGTTGCGAATCCTGCGGAATTCACATTCCCGGGAGTTCTCTGACACCAGTCTCCGGTAATGCCCCCCATTGACTCACGAGCCAGCTTCCACTAGCGTTGGAAGTCGAGTCCGCATCGGTCGATGTGACCGAGGCGCGCCACGAACTGGTCCAAATCACTTCGGTCATGATCCTGGCAAGAGGGATGGGGAGGCAGCTCTGCAGGAAGATAAGCCGACGGAATTGCGGAATACTTGTTCCAGAAAGGCGCTGTTCATGGCCCGCCCTGTCTTCCCTACGGCTACTTCCAGTAACTGATCCGAAGGGAGACCGGGCTGCCTCTTTCGACCAGCGACGTCGCTGCTGCTTCAATGCGCCTCATGCCTTCATTCTGGTCCATCGTCGCGAGAACAAGGTTGTACTGAGCGGCGACGGACGCAATGAGCAAGTCGCGTTCATCAATTCCCAGTTCCTTCCCGGTAGTTCGATCCTTTAGTTGTTCGGGCAACCTTTCCTTGTGGCCGCGTTGCTTCGGTGTCGCGTACAGACGCCAGATCTCGGCGCGAAGCTGTGCATACGCTTCGACCGTGTTGTCGTCAATACCGAGATGGAGCGGGTACCGACCGAAGAATGTTCGAACCTGCGCCTGCTGAGCAGGATCCGGATTCGCTGCCGTTGCCATGCCGAATTCAATCTCGGCGATCGCTATGACCGGGAGCATGACGGGTGCATCGCCGAGTGCGCTCAGGTGGCTTTCGATGCCGGCATAGCGCGGATCCGACGGACGTGCTAGCACGGAAATGACGTTGTTATCCAGCAAATAGCCATCGACGGCGGTCACCTATTCGACCTCCGTTAGGGCGTCGATCAGCGCAGGATCGTCGATCTGAGGGATGTTGTCGAGCAGAAACTTCGGATTGCAGTTGGCGAAATCGCTTGTGAGGTACATCCACAACGGGATGCTGGGGCCGAAGTTCGCTGGAAAGTATTCCGTGAACTCGAAGGGCACCCGGCGCTGGTAGCCTCGAAAGAAGTCTAGTAGCTCGCGCTCAAGGCGCGGGGGAAGGTTGTAAGCCCGCAAGAGTATGGCGTCGATTTCAAGCAGTGCGCGTCTGGCAATGTCAGAGACATCAGCCGGTTTCAGCCCAGACGAATCATCGCTCCACAGTGCTTGATACGCGTCAACCGCTCGCGAAAGTGACTGTAATTGTGCGGTAGTCAGGTTCGGGACAGGAATTTGTTGGAAGGTCTTCTTCCGATTATCGAGCTTGTTTTCGCGGCACGCCAAATATGCGTTAGCTACTGGGCCATTCAGAAGGGCGGCAATCACGGTGATAGGAAGCTGGGCTGCAGGCCAAAGCGCAATGAATCTCTGAGACGAACAACGCCCCTGATCGTCGGCAAAAGCGGCCAACCGCCATGCTCCGCGAGATACCGTTGCTGCGTTGACGAAAACCTTCGGCCTGTCCCACTCGTAGTCGAACGCATTCCCTCTTCGGTCCCCTTTTCTGAATGACAGGTAGTACGTCCTTGGTGCCTGAAACGCCATCAAGGTCTCATCTTTCGCCTTGTAGAAGCCCTTTCGAAACCCCCGCTTCTCGGTCCTGGAGATGTACTTGTCTTCGGCAAATGGTGGTTGCCATTCGACGCCACGGTGCAGCGTCGCGATATCGCCAATAGTCGACATTCCTTTGAGGTGCGCCCAAACGTCGGCAAGCGGGGTGACCTTGAACGATGCGGCGGCAGCCGGAACGGCCTTGGTTTCTGTCTCCCGCCACGACACTTCATAGTCGGACAAGAATCGTTCACGGTCGCCATCGCGCACATGAGAGAACGACACTCGGACTGCCTGATTGTCAGCACTTGGCGATGAAGCGAGCAGAATCGCTGTTTCAATCTGACTCTGAGCGAACACGCGGTCCGGCAACGCAAGGACTTCAACTTCGCCGAATCGCTTTGCCAGTTGTTCGCGGATGGTCTTGTAGCCCCTTCCATCTAGCAGTTGCCGGGGCAAAACGAAACCCAATGTGCCGCCCCGCTTGAGCCTCGCTAGGACCCGTGTCAGTAACTCAACCGGTTTCTGGGTCGCACTGAGCCCGGAATAGGTCGCTCGTTCCTCGGGCGTGAACGATCCAAACGGTGGGTTACACAACACAACGTCCGCTCGTGCAACCGCATTCTCGAACGGTCTGGAATCGAAAACGTCGACCTGCTGCAGATTCCATCCGTTTGGAAACGGAAAATCCGCGAGCATCAGACACAAGCGACTGATTTCGAGCGCGAACGAGTCTCTTTCGTATCCGGCGAGCGACTTGACGAAATAGCGGTGGCGCTGCTCCGGATCGATATCGGCCGGCAGTAGGTCTCGCAATCTTTCCAAAGCTGCGACAAGGAATATCCCGTGTCCGGAACACGGCTCGACAATGCGCGGCGGCTGTCCAACATGTGCCTCGGTCAACATCTTTCCGGCGATGTACCGCGCGACGGCGACGGGCGTGCTGTGGATCCCCAGTTTCTTTCGCGACTGATCGTCAATCAGCGTGTGCTCGTAAACGTACGCCAGCGATTCGACCGATAGGTTTTCGAAGCTGATGCTGCGCCACAACTGTTCCGCGACGATTTGCCGTGTCCGGGGATCATCGAGGACGGGTCCGGGTTGATTGTAGTACTTACCAACGCGGGCCAGTACATCGTCAACGTGGTCGAAATCCGTGATTGATCGGAATCGGTTCACCCGTCGATCGCACAGGACCTTCGCTGCGAGGAGCCGGAAGACGAGTCGGAACAGCTCCTGCACGTCCGGCTTGCGGCCGGTGGCTCGTTTGTGTGTCTCCGTCGCCGTGGTGAGCACGTCTTTCAGCAATGCGTCAAGCTTCTCGCGGATGTGCTCCTCGAGCGCTGGAAGCAATCCGAGATCCACGAAATCCAACTGACGCGATTGGAGCGTGGTCGAGATATTCTTCGCCCTGAGAATGCTATCGGGTGACCAATCCCCGGCGTTCTGTGCAAACTCGGAACGGATATTGGAAGCCGCGATCTCCTTCCAGACGCTCGACGAAGCCGCCCCGACCCGCCATTGGCGCACTAGGGTGTCATCGACCTCGAATGCAACGGGAGCCCCAAACGCTCGGTACGAGTCGACGATGTTTGTCGGTTGACACTCATGAGCGAGTAGCACGCTAATGCAGGCGGAGTCGAAAGACGGAGGAGTGCGTCCAAACGCCGCGGCCGGGACGACCCGCGTTGGAGAATCTGGAGACAGAAAGTCGGTGTACCTGTAGTCTTCAAACAACAACCCCTCTCCGTAACCAGCCGATTTGAGTGCGGTCAGGATGGAGCGAAAATTGTTCTCTTGCGCGTTGCTCTTGAAGTCCATGTTGTCTAGGAATCCAGGGAATGGAGGCTTCTGGGCATTCTACAGGGTTCATCGACCGACCACTTGCTCTGCCAAAGAATAGCTGGAAAAGCTTGTTGGTAACAGTGGTGCCACGCAGAACTTGGGAGGCATAGGGAGGATGGATAGCCGCGAATGCCGCTGTTCTTGGGGGCGTCGCCCCACAGTGGCCGGGGTCGTCGGCCAGTCGAGACCCGGTGACAATTCCAATTCCAGTCTACTCGCTGTGCGGAAGAGCGGCCCGCGCCGCGAATGAGGGCATTTGCCCGCAGTGGGGTGAATCCAACTGCCCCGTGAAGGTATGTCTTGAGCGTCATATCACCGGCCCGAACCTGCATCGGTCCGACACACCGATGCGCCTTAGGCGAATCCCACTAGCAGCCACCCTAGCAGGTGCCGGAGCTGCCGTCCAGGGGCCCGGGCCGCACACTGGCCATATCCCGGTCTTGTGCCCCCGCAGAGGGGCCGTGCCACAATCTGCCGCATTTCCGGACCTCGGGCGCGCCGGCGTGATTGGCGAATCCCGGAAGCCGCGGATATCGCCCGATTATCTGGCCCCTCTGGCGAGCCGTAGATGGCGTGATTGCCCTTCAGAGTGACCTCGACCGGGCACCCACGTCACCGGCTGAACCACGGCGATCATCCGTCTCTTTGCTCGGCGACCCGGTCGCCGCATCTTCCCCATTCCCCCAACTCAAGGAGTCCCAACATGCGTGATCTCCAAGACGGCGAGTCGGCCCAGGTGCAAGGATCGGCCCGCACTCCGTACATCCTCAAGAACGTCGGCGGCGTCTACTCCTGCTCCTGCCCGGCCTGGCGGAACCAGTCGCTGCCGATCGAACGCCGGACCTGCAAACACATCCGGCTTATGCCCAGCTGGGCATAAGCCGGATTATGCCCAGTTCAGGATTATGCGCACCACAGCATCGGGCACCCCGGTTTTTGAGCGATGGTCGTGGCTTTGCAATGCACATAATCACAGTTCATCCAGGAACTTCATCAGGGGCTTGGCGGCGGTTCGTCGCTGCTTCGGGACGTGTGGTGGCTCCAAAAGTGACAGAGCCTGTCGTTTGGATTCCACATCTGCGGCCAAGTACTGATGGGTGGTCTGAATGCTCTCGTGTCCCAGCCAAATTGCGATCGTCGAGAGGTCGACGCCCGATTGGAGAAGATGGGTGGCGGTCGTATGGCGAATAGTATGTGGCGACACGCGGACCGATCGCAACGCGGGATGTTTTTCCGCGGCGCGTGTCACTGCGAGTTGGAGACGCTGTGCGACGCCGGAACGGCTCATTGCCCCCCCACGACCGTTGGGCAGAAGCGGTGAATCGGGAGTCACTCCAGCTCGCCGTAGCCAGGGTCGCAGAAGCTTGGTTGTTTGCCGCCACAGCGGTACAGACCGGTGTTTCCGGCCCTTGCCAAGAAGATGAACCGACGCATGTGATTCGAGACACACGTTTTTGACCTTTAGGCCGACAAGCTCCGACACTCGTGCTCCGGTGTTGTACAGCAACATCAACAGCAACTGATCCCGCTGACCGGTCATCGTGGTAGCGTTCGGCGTGTCCAATACGGCTTGCATCTGGTCACGAGTGAGGTATTTGACAGAACCACGGTCGAAGCGTTTAATCGGAACGGCGAGCACTCGCTGCGCGACCGGCATCAGCAGTGGATTCGCAGCGGTGGCATGGCGAAGGAATGAGCGGATTGCCGCAAGGCGGGCATTGCGACTACGGGCACAGTTACCTCGGGATTTCTCCAGGTCTACCAGAAATGCCAGCACGCGGTCGGCGGTTAGGTCATCCACGCAAAGCTTGTCTGGTTTGAGGTGCCATCGCTTCTGAAGAAATCGCAATAACAACCGGAAAGCATCGCGGTAGGAACTGATTGTCCGCGGGCTCAAGTCACGCTGGCCGATCAGGTAGGAGTAGAAGTAGGATTGAATCGCCGGGCCGAGCGGGATTCTGGGAGTCGATTGATTCCTCATGAGCGTCTCCGTGGCGATGAAGTTGCGAACAGTTCGAAGCGACTCCCGACTATTGCCAGGAGTTCTGGTGTGGCAGTCAGGTACCAATAGGTGCTGGTAACGCAGGCATGCCCCAGATAGGTCGAGAGTGCTGCGATCTTGTGATGGACATTCTCGCCGTCACGATACCAGCGCAGAAGGCAGTGGCAGGCGAAGCTGTGGCGCAGATCGTGGATGCGCGGACGGGGCCAGTCGCCGTTGCCCTGCCGCCATCCCAATTCCACACAAAGCGTGCGAAAAGCATCAAGTGCGCCCCAGTGCGACAGCGCCGATCCGCAAGGGCCGACAAAGAAGGGCTTTCTCTTATCGTGGCCCCACCGGCGATTGCGGGCTGCCACGTAGCGTCTCAACGCTCGGGTAGCTGTCGGATGCAACGGAACCAGCCGAGACTTCTTGAACTTGGTCTGTTCGATCCGTAGGATGCCGCGTTTCAGGTCAGCCTGCCCAAGCGTAAGCTTCAAGGCCTCACCCACCCGCAAACCCGTCGAGGCCAACAACCCGAAAAGCGTTCGGTATGTCAACGGTCTAAGTTCATACGTGGGCTTTAGACACCGAGTGGCTTTCAGGAGTTGTGCGAGTTGTCGATCGTCAAAGATGTGCGGACGGGAACGCCAACCTTTCGGCATGAGCCGCTGATCTGGCACCTCCGTCTGTCCATCCCGAGTGGCCAAGTACCTGGCGAAGCCGCGGACAACCGTTAATCGGCCTGCCTTGTATTTTGTGCTCGCAGCCTTTGGCAGATTGACCCAACGAAGAATCACATCCGTCGTGAGGGGGCCTCGCCAGCCAGAACGATCCAGGTATGTGGCAAAGTTCAGGAGAAGTCTTCCCGAGTGCCGCAAGTCGAAGCCAAGCGCCCGCCTGTAATCGAGGTAGGCCTGGGCCTTTCGAACCATGGTCCGTTGACGGCTCATCGCTGCACCTCCTTGGCTCCGGGCCAGGGTAGGCCAACTTGAGAGAGGGCTTTGAGATCGACCTTCGCGTAGATGGTGGTAGTGTCGATAGACCGATGCCCAAGGACATCGGCGATTTGCCTGAGGCTTGCCCCGGCGCTCAGCATCCGACTGGCGATGCTATGACGAAGGATGTGGGCGGCGCCGATGTCCTTTCGCAATCCTGCACGAGCCGCCCAGCGCTTGACCATTACACTGATGGTTACCGAGCAAATCGGTTTGCCGATCCTTGGTGGCCAGTGCGCGACAAAAACGGTCGGTGCCGTGCATGTTGGCCGCCCGTGTCGTAGGTAAACCTTCAGTGCCTTGGAGAGCTTGCGTGGAATTGGGAATGTTGCCGATCCTCCTCTTTTGCTGCGACGCGCCTGAAGTATGCCAGAGTCAAGATTGACGCCACTCAGTTCCAGCCTCGCTACTTCTCCGGACCGCAACCCCAATTCGCTCATGCACAGCAACATGGCCCGGTCACGCATGCCGATTGGCGTCTCAGCATCGGGCATGTTGAGTAGCCGGGCGAGTTCTTCTTCCCGTAACGTCTCCGGCAGCGACGCCAAACGCCAACATGCGAACCCTGGTACGGCAGCCGATAGATCGCGTCGAATCAGCCCCTCCTGTAATAGAAATCGCAGGAAAGATCGAGTGGCAGTGGTGATAGAGTTGGCGGTGACTGGTTCATGGCGTCGAACTTCACACGCGACGAAATCTTCGATTTGTTCGGGTGTCCAGGTAGCCAGTTGACCAGCCTGCCGTACTCGCAGGCGAGTAAGCATGGTCAGCGCTGATCTCAAACGATTACGCACGGTGCCCGTGGCGAGCCCACGCACGCTGACGAGATACTCTTGATAGCGTCGAAGCAGGCGGCCACCGAAGCCACGAGGGAACTCTGGTCGCCGTGTCTCCACGGATGGTCGGATCATCGTCAAGAGACGGTGGAGTGCCATGTAGTTTCGTCTGGAATCACAAGGCGCTGGCGGCGGGCACCGACACACGGGTAAATGCCGACGCACGAATTGCTGAACCACCGCGGCGTTCAACGGCCGTCGCCCCAGCCAGCGGCCGAAGTGGTCAACAACCCGAAGACTGTCCCACACGCTTTCAGTGCAGTAACCGTGGCGAACAAGGTGATCGAGATACCGCCTGAGCACTGGCCCAAGGGGATTCTGAGGAATACGCAACTGCATTCGACGGACCGCACGCTCGTATTTGGACATGAACGCCCTCCTTTGTTGTTCCTGCGGGACACTCGTAAGACTGTTTGCCTTTTCGGATGCGAAGCCGGGATTTGTTCATGCCGGAGAAAAGAAGACGCCCTGTATCTAAGACGCTCAGTTGAAGCCCCCTTGGAATAGGAAGAACCCGCACAGTCACGGACGCGAACCGCACCATCAGAGAAGAACCCCACGGAGGAATCGCATAGAAGAGCACCCTGGTTATGTACAGTACACGGTCGCGAGAGTGCCAGTCAGCACCGGCAATCCGAGGCGGATTCCGTCACCTTGCAGGCGCTACTGCGCATAATCCTGAACTGGGCATAATCCGGC
>SKJM01000771.1 GCA_007122045.1 Planctomycetales bacterium
ATGGATACCATCTACCTCGACCATCATGCGACCACCCCGACTGACCCTCGCGTAGTGGACGCCATGCTCCCCTACATGACGGGCCGCTTCGCCAACGCGGGCAGCGCCCACGAGCCGGGAAAGCTGGTGCGCCGGGCGGTCGACGACGCCCGGCAGAGCATCGCCCAGAGCATCGGCGCCGACGCCCGCGAAATCGTCTTCACCAGCGGCGCAACCGAAAGCAATAACCTGGCGCTTCGCGGCGCCGCCCAGCGGGCCGCCAGCCGCGGCCGGCACCTCGTGAGCATGGCTACCGAGCATCCTTCCGTGCTGGAACCCTTGGCGCGGCTGTCGCGTGAAGGTTTTGACGTGACGCTGCTGCCCGTCGTCCCCTCGCCGGAGCCGGAGGCCGGCCTGCTTGCGGTCGAACAGGTGGCCGGCGCCCTCCGGCCCGACACGGTCCTCGTGAGCGTCATGCTGGCGAACAACGAGATCGGCGTCGTCCAGTCGGTGGCCGAGATCGGCCGCCTGTGCCGGCAGCGCGGCGTGCTGCTGCACTGCGACGCCACCCAGGCCGTCGGCCGGCTGCCGGTGGACGTCGACCGGCTCGAAGTGGACCTGATGAGTTTCACCGCCCACAAAATTTACTGCCCCAAAGGCATTGGAGCGCTTTACGTGCGCCGGCGCGAGCGGCGGGTGCGGGTCGAACCGCTCCTGCTGGGCGGCGGGCAGGAAGGCGGACTGCGAAGCGGCACGCTCAACGTGCCGGGCATCGTCGGGTTCGCCCGCGCAGTGGAACTCTGCCGCGACGAAATGGCCGACGAGACCCCGCGCCTGCGGGCGCTGCGGGACCGGGCCTTCGAGCGGCTGTGCGAACGGGTGGGCGGCGTGACGCTCAACGGCCCCTCCCTCGACCGTTCCCACCTGCGCCTGGCGGCCAACCTGAACGTGGCGTTCGCGGGCATCGACGCCGAATCGCTGCTGGCCACCACGCGCGACGTGGCGCTCAGCGCCGGCAGCGCGTGCGGCTCGAGCGAGCCGGAGCCCAGCCACGTGCTGCGCGCCCTGGGGCTGCCCGACGCCACCATCCGCAGCAGCGTTCGCTTCGGCCTGGGCCGCTGGACCACCGAGCAGCAGGTCGACCGGGCCGTCGACGCCCTGGCCGCGGCCGCACGGGGGCTGCGCAGCATGTTGCCGGTGGCGTTGTAGCCACGGCGCCGTGCAGTCAACCAGCGCCGGCGTCCTTCGTTCCTGCCGTCAGATGCGGGCCACGCCGAGGAACACGGCGTGCAGCACGGCCACGAGCACGAGGAATACCGTTCGGGCCTGCTCGGCGGTAAGTTCGGGGAAGCGATAACCGATTTGCTGCTTCTTGCAGGCCGCAAGGCAGTCGCCGCATAGCGTGCAGGTGATGCCGGGGCGGCGCCGCCGGATGTGCTCGATGTTCAACGCCGCATAGCGGCACGACCCGGTGCAGGCGCGGCACTCGTCGCATCCCTCGCCGATGCGTACTCGGAACGGGTTGATGCGGCCGACCACGTCGGAGACCAACCCGATGGGACAGTACGAGGTGCAGTGGACCATGTACCCCAGCCGCCGGCTGACGGCGGCCATGACACCGACGCCGACGATCCCGAACGCCGCGCCCAGCACGTTGGCCTCGACGGACCCTACGCCCAGCCACCGGAGCGTGAAGGCCGTTGCCAAAACCAGCACGAGGATGCCGGCGCGGACGGCCGGGAAGTGCCGGGCGTTCCGCGGCCGGCGACCCGAGGCGGCGAAACCGTCCCACGCGCCCACGTAGCACAGCCAACTGCACCAGGCCGGCCCCACGATCAACACCGTCGAAAGAAACAGAAATAGCATGAAGAGGCCCTCGCCCCGGTACAGCGGCCCGGCCAGAATGAGCGCCGGCACGGGCAGGTGAAGATGGCCGGTCATCAGCAGCTTGTCGACCCCCAGCAGCCCAACGATCAACTGCGCGAAGAAGACGATTGAGAACATCAGCCACAAGCGGCCCCGGAGCTTCGCGGTCGACCGCGCGGCGACCAGCCATTCCGCGACGAACGCGGCATACACCGACAGCGCGAACACCTGAAGCCACCCCCAACCATAACCCGGCTGAAGCGCCGCCGGCGAGGGGCGCAAAAGCGGCGGCGCGTACACGTGAAGCCAGTACCAGCCGTATTCGGGCCAGAACCGTTCGGCCAGCAGCGGTATCGGATTGTGCAGCCGCGCTTGCAGCAGGCCGCAGGTGACGAACACGAGCCCGAACGCCGCCGTGCCGGCCCACGCGGTTTTCAGGCCGCGGTTGAAGCGGGCGCGCGCCCGGGCCGTGTGCAGCAGCACGGCGCCGAGAACGCACGCGGTGCCGATTCCGCCCAGGATGAGGGCCATCCGGCCCCAGGGGAGCCCCCTGGCCGCCCGCGGTGCGGCGAGCAGGTCGGTCAGCCAAAACCATCTTGCCGCCCCGGCCAGCAGGAACGCCGACAATATGTACGCGCACCATCGCCGGCGGAAGACGAGCAGCAAGGGAAACGCCGCGCAGGTCAGCGCCAGGCCGGCATTTTCCCATCGGAGGAAATGCGCACCCAAGAAGAGGGATAACACGACGATGAAGACATGGCGAACTGCGTTTCTCATGGGCTCCTATGCAGTGTATTGGGCCAGATATATGCCGCTCGTAGTTCAAAACACCCTGCCGATGAACCGGTCCAGCCGCGACGGCGAGGGGCGCGGGAACACACGGCCTTCATGGCAGCGATGGTTTCTTCTCGCCACGGTCGCGGAGGCGGGAAGTGCTTCGGGCAATTCTGCATCTAGAAACGCAAGAGCCGCTCCCATCAAGCGACCGGACTAGGCGTTTGCCCGTTGTGGAGTAATCGTACTGAATCACTTTCCATTATACGACAGAGCTTGGGAAATCGGAAGCCGTCCACGGGCTGCCACCACACGCGGGTGGCGGCTCGTTTATTCGCTCGGCCGATATGTCTGGGAACCCCACGTCCGGTGTGTATGCATGCGACCCGCAAGGGTCGCATCGCGCCAATTTCTTTGCCCGGAGTTCGACCTGTGGAAAGCGGAAATGGCTCCCGGCGAGCTATGGAGCCTGTTCGGCGAGAATTGGCTTGTCGAGAAAGGCGTGGCAGGTTGACCATGCGTTTTCTTCCGAAGTACTCCGTTTGTTGGAGGCCACCATTCGGAACCCCTATTGCGAGGAGAGAAGGGTGGCGCGAAACAACCCTTCTTGGGGGATTTCGCTGGCGAAGAATCCCAATTTGCCCAATTCATGCAAGGAAAGGCGGAAGTATTTCCGGACTGGATCAGGAGGCCGACTGGCGCCCGGAAAAGCACCACGCGGTTACCGGCGACGTACGTATTCACGCGTCACGCGCCGCCCCGGCGGTGAAAAAACGTGCCTACCCAAGTGGCAAACCGTACGATAGTATAAAGCGGCTTACTGGACTTGCCTGCCGGGAAGTATCGGGGTAAGCTAAACGGCCCCATAGAGGGAGGCCACGTAAGTGGCGACGGCACAACAGGTTAAGCCGCTTCTACGGAGTTATTCTGACGGCGATCCGGAGCATTTTGTCTCCGTCGCCCTCCAGATCGCCGCTCACGCTGCGCGCTTGGGCAATAACAAAGAGGACTACACGTGATCGATTCCGTCACGATTGCCAACTTCAAGAACCTCAGGCACGTGGAAGTCGGGCTGAGTCCGTTGACCGTGTTCGTGGGTCCCAATGCAAGCGGCAAGACGAGCGTGCTCGACGCCCTGCACCTCGCGGTGCGTGCGGCAACCGGCGAGCCGGAAAAGGTGTTCGGTTACGAGCGGCATTGCGACTGGCTGTACACCCGTGGCGGTTCCGGCGACCTTTCCATCACTTGCACGACTTCGGCGGGAACGTTCGTGGTTTCGGCCACGCCTCCCCAGCCGTTCCCACCGCAGGCAGCCGATCGTCTCGGACAGGGAAGGTGGACGTTTGGCGTGGCGTCGCCCGACGGCACGCTTTCGGAAGACGCCCTTGGGCCCGCCCGCTCGATGGTGTTCCTGCGCCTCAGCGCGGCGCAGCTTGCGAGGCCTTCGTATTCCGACCGTACCCCGCCGCGCGTGGAGTACGACGGCGAGGGCCTTGCCTCCGTCCTTGCCTACATGGCCCTGAACGATCCCGATGAATTCAACCGGCTGGTCGATACGATGCGGGGTCTGATTCCTCACCTGCGGCGTATTCGGTTCGGCAAGACTCCGGTTCGCCGAACCGAGAAGGAATACGTGACCTTCGGTGACGATACCGTCGAGCGGCGAACCAAGCGGCGTTATCAGGGCGATTCGATCCTCTTCGATTTTGACAATGCCGACAACGTATCGGCCCACGCGGCCAGCGAGGGCACGCTCATGCTGCTTGGCCTGCTCACGGTGTTGCTCGGACCGGCGCAGCCGAGTATCCTGCTGATGGACGACATCGAGCACGGCCTGCATCCTTTGGCGCAGAGGGCATTGCTGGACGTTCTCAACACGGTGATGCAAACGTTCCCCGACCTGCAAATCATCGCCACCGCGCATTCGCCTTACCTGCTCGACCAGTTGCAGCCGGAGCAGATACGCCTGATGACGCTTGGCCCGGATGGCCATTCGGTTTGCGGCCGGCTCGAGGACAACCCGGAGTTCGACCGGTGGAAAGCGGAAATGGCTCCCGGCGAGCTATGGAGCCTGTTCGGCGAGCATTGGCTCGTCGAGAAAGGCGTGGCAGGTTGACCATGCGTTTTGTCGTCGTCTCGGAAGCGCCCGCCGACTACGACGTCCTGACACTGACGATAGCCCATCCGTCGCTTTGCACGGAGGGGTTGACCATTTCCCCCGGCCGTGGCATACTTGAGGTCGGTCGCCGACGGGAGCGACTGCGTCCTCGGCAATGAGAAACGGAAAGCGTCGATACAAGAGGGATGCGTCGCGCAATGGGGATGGTGGCGAGTATCGGCCATCCAGAGCACGGAGCCACTCCACAGATTGCACCTGGGTCCTTTAGCTATGCACTTCCTTATCGCTGGAGCCCCCCCGGACGGGAGAACAGTCCATGATCAAGCAGTTTGTTAAGGGGGAGGGAAAGCAATACCTGGAATGGATTCGAGAGCGTCCAGGAGGATTCATTTGGATCGAGGGACACGGGAAGTTGCACAAGGCCAATTGCCCAAAGCTTATTCGATGGTTTGATGTAGGGAAGAGAGCCCCGGCAGACACAGAAGTAAAGAGAAAGGCACCAAGGTCCAAGGTTTGGGGGGCGACGAGAGAAGAACTGCTCGATTGGTTATGGCGTGAACACGGAAGAAGACCGACTGCGTACTGTCAAGTGTGCCTCAAGGATGAAGACGCTGGCACCGAACCACCATCCCTACCACCAGAAATAGAACCGTCCAAGTGGCCGACAGAAAGACCTATTGCACCAATTTGGCCAGGTGATCCTCTACGGTGCGCCCGGCACGGGCAAGACCCGCGAAGCCAAACGAGCCGCGCTCGCCATCCTCAGCGGGAAGGAACCTGACGAGTCGGCCCCAACAGCACAGATTGACAAGCAACTTCAACCATTCCGCGAGGACAAGCGATTTGAGCTTGTCGTCTTCCATCCGGCGTACGAGTATGAACAGTTTGTGGGTGGCATCGAACCGATAGTGAGGAACGGCACACTCGCATTTCAGGTGAAAGGGGGAATCTTCCTGCAGCTTTGCCGCCGAGCCGAACAGTGCTCCAAGGGGCCGCGGGTTCGGCCCGTCGTGTTGGTGATTGACGAGATCAATCGCGGCAACCTGCCAAAGCTGCTTGGCGAACTGGTTTATGCCCTGGAATACCGTGATCAACCGGTAACGCTGCCGTTCGTCTGCGAGGGGCGCGCGGATTTGATCGTACCCGGCAACCTGTACATCATTGCAACGATGAACTCCGCGGATCGTTCCATTGGTCATATCGATGTCGCCATCCGCCGACGTTTTGGCCTGCGCCATGTTGCACCAGATTCGGAGGTTGTTCGCGCGGCCTGGCACGACGCACAAGAACAAAGCTACGGCGAGCGTTTGGTGAAACTCATGGAGCAGCTCAACGCCATGCTCGACACGGGCAACGACCGCAATGCTCAAGCGGAAATGGGGATCGGTCACTCCTATTTTCTCCCGAGCGCAGGTGCGTCGGGCGAGGTTGCCCAGCAACAGGTCCGGATGAAATGGGAGCATCAGGTGCAGCCGCTGCTTCGCGAGTATGCGCAGCTTCTGAACCTGGGGGCAGATGCCCTCGGTAAATGGTTACATCCGTTGGATCAGGTTCTGCCGCAGCCATGAGTGCCGAAGGGACCGGAAATCTGCCCGCCGTTGTCCTCCCTCGCGAGGTGACGCTCTTCGAGTACGATACTTGTGCCGATCGGGACGCAGCAGTCCTCTTGTACCAGCGCAAGGAACACCTCAGACCGTACCTGCAAGCCCAATGGTTGGTGCGCTCCTTCGATGAGGACCGATTGCATCTTTGTGCATCCCATTACGTCGGGCTGTTGCCGTTCCGAGATGAGGACGGATTGCACCTCTTGCTGATCGCCCCAAAGGGCTGCCGACAAGAGCCTCGCCTTGGTCTTTTGCGTTTCCTGGAACTGCTTGCGCTGGGGGAAGGCGAAACGCCACCGGAGGACGTCCCAGGGTGGGGAGGTCAACTAGGCCCGCACCCGTTCCTCCTGTTTCTTGCGAGGCACTATGCGCAGTTGCTTCAAGAACTGTGCCGTCGGGACTTTCGCTCTTACTACCGTAACGAGGAAGCGGAACTGCGCAGTCACATTCGGGGCCGGCTTCAGCTTGCAGGCTATGTGCGGGGAGCGCTTCGCGGCAAGCCGCATGTGCTTCCGTGCCGTTGGGAAGAGTTTACGGTTGACAACTGGGATAACCGTATTCTTTGGGCTGCCGCCCGCCGACTCCGATGCGTTGCCGCAGCCCTTGACTCTGAAGTCGGTGCGTCGGTGTGGGAACCTTTCCAGAAGCTCTTACCCTGGTTCAGCGGTGTCGAAGAAGTAACCATCACTTCTGCAGACCTTCAGAAGGCGCGGCTCGAACGCACATCGCGCGCCTATCGGCGGGCCTTCGACTGGGCACGCCTCCTGCTGCGAGGAAGCGATCTGCCGTCCCCAAGCGGCCAAGCCCCTGCGCTGGCTCTTGATGCCAATCGTGCCTTTGAGCGATTTGCTGAAGTGGTTGCGCAGGCCGCGTTGCCCGATGCGACCTGGCAAGCGGCATTTCGCAATTCCAGGCCGTTCCTTAGCGGGCAACAGCATCAGACGCATGAGCCAGACATTGTCCTATGGAAGTCACAGGAATCGTACGCTGTAGGGGATGCGAAGTATAAGGATGTTCTGGAAAGGGCGATGGCCTCACAACTTGAGAGCGGCGAGGAGGTTCTGCGGGTTTGCATACGGCCTGCTGACTGGAATCAGCTTTATGTCTACATGCGTCTCTATGGCGCCTCGTGTGGCTTCTTCGTGGTCCCCTTCTGGAACATGGACGGCGAGCCTTTCGAATGGCTGGACAACTTCCACTTTGCAGTTCCGCCATGTGATGGCCATGTCCGTGTGGCCGTACTTGCGATCAACTTGCTGCAAAGGCGTCAATCTTTGAAAGACGTGAAGCGGGCGGCAGCCGACCGCCTCCGCCAATGGATCGCCCACCAGTCCAACGGCGAGCATGACGCCGGAGCCATCCACGTTGCGTGACGCAAGCTGCTCCAGTCGAGTTGGCGATCTACTGCCAGTCCTCAAGAACCAAGCCGGGTATCCGGCTGAACTCGGACGTGTTGTGCGTTACCAGGGTTACGCGATTGGCCAGATGAAAGAGTTGGTGTCGAGCAGGTGGCTCACCCCAGCGGCTCCCGCTGTTCGTATTCGCCCTGCTCCGGCCGCTCCAGGGGCCCCTCCCAATTGCCGGCCGTCTCAAGAATGCGGCGGCGCCACTCGTCGGGCGATAGGGCCGCTGGGGGGACCGGTTCGACCGAAATCTGGACCTCTCGATCCGCATCGGCCGATCCGACGGGCAATGCCAAT
>SKJM01000848.1 GCA_007122045.1 Planctomycetales bacterium
CGGCGCAGGCCGCCCGTCCCGGTAGCGTTGCCGGCGGTCCTCCCGCGCGCTCGCCGCAGTGGGCCCCGGTGCGCGCTGGCGCGTCCGGCCCCCCGGCCAACCGCGTGCGCCAGGCCTCGGCATTCGAGGAATACGAACTGGCGCCCGCCGACGCCGCCCGACTCGCCGGCGAGGACGTCCATTTCGAACCTTTCCCCAACGGAGGCATCCAAGGTGGACACCTCCAGCATGGTGGATTGGCCCACGTCCCGGACGGCTGCGCCGATTGCCAAGCCGGCTGGAGCGGGTGCGACATAACCTACCAACATCACGGCGCGTGCGGGCCGTGTGAACCCGGCATCTACGACGATTGCGGGGCTTATCCCATGGGGCCGCTCTGGTGGGTGGGACACCCCCGGTTCCGAGGCCTGCTGCGCGACCTGTCGCTGTTCGCCGGCGTGCACGGCTTCAAGGGACCGCTCGACCAGGGCCGCAACGGCAACTTCGGGTTCCATGAAGGCGTCAACTTCGGCTCGCCGCTCGGCGGACCGTGGGGACTCGGCTACCAGCTCGGCGCGGCCGCCGTCCACAGCAACTTCACCGGTCCCGACACCGACGACCCCGGCCGGGACCGAAACCAGGTGTTTATCACCACCGGTATCTTCCGGCCGCGGTGCGTCGGGCTGAACTGGGGCATCGTGTTCGATTACCTCAACGACGGCTACTACATCGATGCCGACCTGCGCCAGATCCGCAGTGAAACCTCCTGGCGATTCCCCAACGGCAGCGAACTGGGCTATTGGGGCGCCTACGGATTGAGCAAAGATCGTTCGCTCGAGTTGCAACTCCAACCGACCGATCTGTTCGCCTTCTACTACCGCCGGCATTTCCAAGGCGGCGGCGACGGCCGAATTTGGGGCGGCTTCAGCGGCCACGGTGACGGGCTGTTCGGGGCCGACATCCGCGTGCCCATCGGCCACGGCTGGGCACTCGAAAACAGCATCAATTACCTAGCACCCAGAAGCACCAATGGCGATGGAGCACGGCATCAAAGGGAGTCGTGGGGCGTCAATATCCAGTTGGTCTGGTACCTCGGCCAACCCGCCGCCTGTGCCCTGAGGAGTCCCTACCGGCCCCTGTTTAACGTGGCCAACAACGCCACGTTCATGGCCGACTTCACCCGTGCCCCTGCCGGTAATTGACCGCGGGCGTAACCCGCGGGGAACAGTCCCCTTCGGCCGGCAACCGGAGAGGGTCCATTTTTCGGCTATCGTCCCTCCCTGACGATGACGAGATCCTGGGAGAACGCTCCGGACCGCCAACCCAACCGCTTTCCTGACGGAAGGACCGGCTCCCATGCAACGTCGAACGCTGTTGTCAGCCCCTGCGATCCTCATAGTCCTGGTTGCCTCGCTCGCGACCTCGCAACCCGCGCATGGACAAACCGAAGCCCTCCAGGAAGGGGACGGCCCCTTCGCCGCCGATGCCCAACCTGCAACCGGCGTCTCCCCCGGCGAACACGAGCAGCCGCAGGTCACCTCGCTGTTCGACCGGCTGAACATCGACGCATTCTGGGAAACCAACACCCTCGAGCATTGGAGCCTCCTGCTGGGCGGCGTCCTGGCGGGGCTCGCGGCCGGCCGAATTGCCTCCCTGGTGCTCCGGCGGCTGGGAAAACGCTTCGAAGACCGCGGCTGGAAGAGCCGCGCCCGACTCCTGACCGGACTGGCCGGACCGGCCAACCTGGCGCTCTTCGGCGCCGGCCTTGCCTTCGGGCTTGCGGCCTTGAGAATCGGGCCCGAGCTGCGCGGGTTCGCCACCCGAACCGTCCTGCTGATCCTCTCGATCGCCCTGTTCTGGTTCCTGTTCAACCTCGTCGCCGCCCTCGACGTGCTCATCCGGCGCGTGGTCGGGCATGCCGAGTGCGCGCTCGACGAGCAACTCACACCCCTGATCCGCAAGTCGCTCCGCGTGCTGGTGATCATCTTCGCCGCGATGTTCGTCCTCCAGTCGGTGTTCGACCAGAACATCGGCACCTGGCTGGCCGGCCTCGGCATCGCCGGCCTGGCCGTGTCGCTGGCCGCCCAGGATTCCTTGAAAAACATCTTCGGGTCGGTCACCATCCTGCTCGATCGCCCGTTCCAAACCGGCGAGCGCATCGTTTTTGCGGGCTATGACGGAATGATCGAGGAAATCGGCTTCCGGTCGACGAAGGTTCGCACGCTGACGGGCAACCTGGTCAACATTCCCAACTCGAAGATCGTCAGCGAATCGGTGGAAAACATCGCCCGCCGCCCCACCATCCGCCGGCTGATGAACGTGACCATCACGTACGACACGCCCCGGGCGAAAATCGGAGAGGCCGTCGACATTCTCCGGCGGGTTCTCGAGGAGGACGGCATCGGCGAGCCGATTCACCCGACGATCGGGGAAAACCAGTTCCCCCCGCGCGTATACTTCAGCGATTTCAACGCCGACAGTCTGAACATCCTGGTGCTTTACTGGTACGCCCCGCCGGCCTACTGGGACTTCATGGAGCACGCCGAGCGGCTGAACCTGCGCATTTTCGAGGAGTTCGAGAAGGCGGGCATCGAGTTCGCCTTCCCCACGCAGACCCTGTACCTGGCCGGCGATCCCAAACGGCAACTCGCCCTGAACATGCTCGCACGGGACCTGCCGTCCTCCTAAACCCGATGTTGGAACACCCCGCCTCGCTGCCTGCGGACGAGTTGCTCGGCCAGTGCCAAATGCGCCGGTTGCGGCGTTCGGGGCCGGGAGGGCAGCATCGGAACAAGGTGGAAACGGCCGTGCAGCTTGTGCACCGCCCGACCGGCGTGGTGGCCGAGGCCTCCGAGCGGCGCAGCCAGGCCGAGAACCGCCGCGTCGCCGCCTTCCGCCTCCGCGTGAACCTGGCCCTGACCATTCGAGGCCCCGTGGGCGAGGCGCCGGGGCCGAGCCCGTTGTGGCAGTCGCGATTGCAGGGAAACCGCATCGCGGTCGCGGCCGCGCACGACGATTTTCCCTGCCTGCTTGCCGAAGCGCTCGACGTGCTGGCCGCCTGCGAGGCCGACCTGCGCCGCGCGGCCTCCCGCCTGCACACGAACCCCTCGCAGCTTGTGAAGCTCCTCGGCTCCGAGCCGCGAGCCCTTGCCCTGCTGAACGGATGGCGGGCCGAACGGGGGCTGCGCCCGCTCCGGCCCCGATAAAACCCCACGGCGCCCCCGTGCACGGTTACGCGCTCCCGATATGCTAGGCTTGTAACATGAGAATAACGCATTGGATTCTATTGCTGCTGACGTTCCTCGCCGGCTGGTATCTGGCGTTCGGCGTCTTCTGATCGGCCGGGGCCGTCGCCGTGGCGAGTCGGCCGGCCGCGGGCGCTTCCCGGGCCGGCCTACGTCCATTTCCGCCGCGCGCCTCCTTCACGGCGGAACCATCGCCGAAGCCGCCGCCGTCGGGCAGGGCCGGCTTGCGTATAAGCTACGCTTATGCTAAACTGCCCCTATGAACATCGAAACGCTCAGGGTCTTCTGCGACGTCGTCCAGCACCAGAGCTTCTCGCGCGGCGCGGCGCTGAACGAGGTGAGCCAGTCGGCCGCCACCCAATCGGTCCACCGGTTGGAGCGGCATTTCGGGGTGCGGCTGATCGACCGCGGCAAGCGGCCCTTCGTGGTCACCCCCGAGGGACAGGCCTGTTATGAAGGTTTTCGCGAGGTATTGGAACTGTACGACGCCGTCGAGGCCCGGTTGCGATCGCTCCGCATGGAAGTTGCCGGCGTGGTGCGCGTGGCGGCGATTTACTCGGTCGGGCTGCACCACATGACCCGCTGCATGCAGGAGTTCATGCAGCGTTATCCCAAGGCGAAGGTGCGGCTGGAATACCAGCGCCCCAATAAGGTGTATGACCAGGTGCTCGGCGCGGAGGTCGACCTGGGCATCGTCTCCTACCCGGCGGCCTCCTCGGAGTTGGACGTCGTCCCCTGGCGAAGTGAGCGGATGGTCCTGGCCTGCAATCCGGACCACCCCCTGGCCCGGCGCGAGACGATCACCGTGGAGCACCTCGCCGGGGAACCCTATATTGCGTTCGACCGCGACCTGAGCATCCGCAAGGAGATCGACCGCCATCTTCGCCAGCGCTCGGTGAGTGTCTCGGTGGCCATGGAGTTCGACAACATCGAGACGATCAAGCAGGCGGTGGCCATTGGCGTAGGCGTGAGCCTCCTGCCCGAGCCGACCGTCCGGATGGAGGTTCAAGCGGGACTCTTGTCGGCCGTGCCCCTCACGTCGCCCGAATTATGGCGCCCCCTGGGCATTATTCACCGCCAGCGGAAGGTGTTCACGCCCACCGTAACGAAGTTTGTCGAACTGCTGCACGAGACCGCCGATCATCCCCGCGAACAGTGCCATGCTTGATACGGAAGTTGCCGTCGTGTTCCAGCCCTCGGGCCGAACCGTGTACGTCCTGCCGGGAACGCGGCTGTTGGAAGCCGCCGCCGGGGCCGACATCGTCCTCGACCAGCCCTGCGGCGGGGCCGGTGTCTGCGGCAAGTGCCGGGTGCGGGTCGCCGGCGAGTGCTGCTCCCCCACGCCGGCCGAGCGGCGGATGTTCGACGAGGGCGAACTGGCCGGCGGCTTGCGCCTGGCATGCCAAACCTCCGTGTGCGGCCCCATCACCGTCGACGTGCCCGAAACCTCCCTCCTGGCCGACGCGCACCAGATCCTCGACCGCGCGGTCGGGACGCCTCCCGCCGCCGCGCTCGACCCGGGCGTATGCAAGCGGTACGTCGAGCTTCCCCCGCCCGCCCGCGGCGACGACGCGCCCGACGCCGTCCGCGTGCAGCGGGCGATTGGACCGGTCGAACTGGACCTGGCCGCCGTGCGGCTCCTGCCCGGCCGGCTTCGCGAAACTGCCTTCCGCGGCACCGCGGTAACCGACGGGCACCGCCTGCTCGACTTCGAGCCCGGCAACACCGAATCCGAGCACTTCGCCGTGGCCGTCGACCTGGGCACCACCACCCTGGCGGCCGCGCTGCTCGACGCGACCACGGGCGACGATCTGGCCGTAGCCGCCCGGCTGAACCCGCAAACCCGCTTCGGCGACGACGTCCTCTCGCGCATCGTGTACGCCGGAGGCCGGGGCGACGGGCTGGAAGAACTTCGCCGGTCGGCCGCCGCCGCCGTCGACGCCCTGATCGGCGAGTTGACCGCCGCCGCCGGCATCCGGCGGGACCGTATCTACGAAGTGGCCGTCTCGGGCAACACCACCATGCAGCAGCTCTTCTGCGGCATCGACCCCGCCGCGCTCGGCGCCGTCCCCTTCGTGCCGGCAATGGGTCCCGGCCTCGGCTGCGAAGCCCGCGAGCTGGGACTGCACATTCACACCCGCGGGCGGGCCTACGTCATGCCGGTCATCGGTGGCTTCGTGGGCGGCGATACGGTGGCCGGCATCCTGGCCACGGCGATGACCGAGGAGGCCGGGCCGACGCTGCTGGTCGACATCGGCACCAACGGCGAGATCGTCCTCTGGGCCGGCGGCAAACTGACGGCCGCCTCCACGGCGGCCGGGCCCGCCTTCGAGGGCGCCCGCATCATGCACGGCATGCGCGGCAGCACCGGCGCCATCGAAAAAGTGGTCGTCGACGGCCGGCTGCGCCTGAACGTCATCGGCGCCGTGCCCCCGGTGGGCCTGTGCGGCTCGGCCCTGATCGACGCAGCCGCGGAACTGCTCCACCACGGCATGCTCACCCCGCAAGGCCGGCTGCTCGACCGCGACGAACTGCCCCCCGCCCTGCTGCCCGACCTGGCCGAACGGGCCGCCCACTACGACGGCAAACCCGCCTTCGTGCTCGCGCCTGCCGGCGAGACGGGCACGGGTAAGCCGGTCCTTCTGACCCAGCGCGACTTGCGCGAGCTGCAACTGGCCACCGGCGCCATTCGCGCCGGCATCCGCATCCTACTGGGGCGGGCCGGCCTGGCCCCGGAAGACCTCCAGACCGTGTTGATTGCCGGCGGATTCGGCAACTTCATCCGCCGCAAGAACGCCCAGCGCATCGGGCTCTTGCCCCGGCGCATCGAGCGGCACCGCATCCGCTACCAGGGCAACACCTCGCTGGCCGGCGCGAAGGCCGCCGCCCTCTCGCGCCTGGGCCGCCGGCGCGCCGAGGACATCGCCCAAGCGACCGAACACGTCGACCTTTCCACCGATCCGGCCTTCCACACGGCCTTTGCCGACTCGATGATCTTTCCGGAAGCATGACCCCTCTACATCGACACCGCGCTTAGGCCACCAGCCGCTTGCCATTGCCCGGTAGCATGGACATTCCTGCCCCGTCACCAAGTGCCGACATGAACGTCCATCTTTCGGTGTGAACGGCGCGTTGCGGCCCAATTGGGGGGATTGAATCCTCCTCCCTTTTCAACCGGCCTGTTTTGCGGTAGACTTTCGTATACTATGCACGCCGCTGGGTGTGCTTTGTATAAGTCATGTGATCCGAGCGGGACAGTCGTACATCAGCGATTGCAAGTCGCTCGGTTCGCCGGACCTACATGACCCGCCGCGCCGGAACCGCAATTTCCGGCTGCGGCGGGCATACAACCCGCTCCCGACACAGGAGCATCGTCCGGATGGGTGGCCGAGTGGTCGAAGGCGGCGGTCTTGAAAACCGCTGACGGCGAGAGTCGTCCGGGGGTTCGAATCCCTCCCCATCCGCTGGAAGCATGGCGAACCCACATTGTCCCGTCCACGGCTTGGTTTGGTATGAGCGGTTGCCGGAGGACACAGACGGCCATCATTCGGGACACACGCCCGCAAGGTTTGCCCCGCCGGCACAACGGGTTCGCGATTCGCCAAACGTTGCGGCCGAGCCGTGCGGGAGTTGCCCGGTCGATTGTCACCACTCTCTGTCAGGGGTAAACTGACGTCCCTTGTTTCCTTTCGGTAGGCGGGGGGTGCATGGTTCTCCATGGCGCAGGCGGGTGTTGCGCTGCCTGGCATCGGCATGCGAAGGGGACCATCTCCGTTATACCAACAAGAATTAGGCACACAATGCGCCAAAACATGCCACTGATGCGCCCTCCCGCTTCCCCGCCGGGCTTGCCCCGGCCGGTTCCCTGACTGGCCAGCTACGGGGCGTCCGCCGCGTTCGCCTTCATGATTTCGAGAACGGCGCGCGTGATGTCGAGCCGCCCGTCGTGCCAGATAATCGGCCGGTTGAGGCACCGCAGCACGTCCTGCGGGTCGTTGCGATCGACCGGGGCGTCATTGAACCGCATGATCATCCCCAGCCCGCGCGGCCTTGCGTACGCCTCGCAAGCTGCCTCCATCTCCTCGAACACTCGGAGGTAAATACTTGCTTCTTTCCGCAGGAAGAGTTGTTTCTGCACCTCGACGTCGGCCGTGAGCTGCGCGAAGGCGGAGGCGATGTCTTTGGTCAGCGCGGTGTGGGTTGCCGAACCGACCTCCAGAACTGCAAGCTGCGCCCGCTTGTCCTCGATCTCTTGTTGCCTTGCCCGGACCGCGGCCTCGGCCTCGTCCACTTCCGCCTTCCTTTCGAGGATGGCCTCGGTGAGGGGAGGGTAGTTCTCGAAAACGTAGCCGACATTGAGCATCGCAACGAGCGGAGCGTTGCCGATATCGTCGACTCCCGCCGACGGCTGATCGGCACGATTCCGCCCGCCGACGGTTACGACAACTATCGCCAGCATTGCTGCGGCACAGTACGGAAGATAACGTTTCACCGGCATTCCTTTCCTGTGGAGGGTTTCTTCGTCGAGTGGAGTGGTGGTCAGTTCAGCGGTCCAGCACCAAGCGGATCACTTTCGCGTAATCGCGCAGCACCAGATAGTTCCGCAGCGTGTAGCCGCTGGTTGCCAGGGCCTTCTCGGAAAAGTCGTTCTGGAACTCGCGCGGGTTGGAGGGATGGACGCCGTCGCCGGCGATGAGCGTGAGCACGTCGTACCCTTCGCGGGGCCGGAACTTCTCCAGCGTGCCATCCCAGTCGTCGGGCCGGCGCTGGAGGATGGCGGCCATGTAGTCGCACAC
>SKJM01000157.1 GCA_007122045.1 Planctomycetales bacterium
AATTGGTCACCTTGCTGAGAATGGTGAGTCCCATCAGGCTCGTGGCCGCCTCGGCAAGCTGGTTTTCGGCGTCGGCCGGGTAGTTGTCGTGCGAGGGGATGGACCACCGCATGATGTCGTCCTTGCCGGCCACTTGGGCCACCTGGAAGGGCCGCACCGTGGCCAGGTCCTCGTCGAACTCGACGATTTCCAGGCTCGTGGCCGCCAGGGGCTCGAAATCGTCGAACAGGAGTTCGCCCCGCACGTCGGCCTCCTCGGCGGCCCGGGGCGGCCGCGGGCGGATCAGCACCGCAACGAGCACCACCAGGGCGGCTGCAACGACAAAGGTAAGGGTCTTGGTATTTTCATTCATGGCATCGATTCCGTGGAAATGCGTAATCCCGTGTCATGGCCGTCCCGGCCGGCGCCGAAACAGGATCGGGACGGGCCGTTCGGCTTGGTATGCCGGCGCCGGCCGCGCCGGCCACCGGTTGCGGTTACCGGAGGCGGGTCTTCGCCACCCCTTCGCGCTCCTTGATCCGGCGGGTGAAGAAGACGATTAGGGCCAGCAGCAGGGGCGGAATGGGCGGCAGGGCCACGGCCCAGAACTTGTACGCGTCCTGCACGCCCCGCACCGTCAGGGCCAGCTCCGTCTCGATCTCGTTCACCTCGCGGTCCATGTCCTGCTGGAGCCGCTCCAGCCGGATGTCGAGCCGCCGCTGGCCGTCCCGGAGCACCGTCTGCACGCGGTGGGCGATCTCGACCGGCCCGAGCCGCTCCTTCTGCATCCGCTCGCGAAGCCGCTCGATCTCGCGGTCGAGCTTCTCCTGCTCCTCCGCCCGCGTCTGCTCGAACTCGTCGCGCAGCCGTTCGCGGGCACTGGCGGTATCCTCGCGGGCTTGTTCGGTCTGCTGCTCGATCCGCTTCAAGGTCCGGTACTTCGGCCGGCGGGAACGGATGTCGATGAACCGGTCGTCGCCGGCCAGGGCGTCGAGGATGTTCAGCACGAAGGTGACGTTGTCGAAATCGAAGTAGAAGCCCACTTCGGGCCGCTGCCCCTCTTCGCGAATTTGGAAGAACTGCGGCGTGAGCATGTCGAGGTCGGCCACGACCACCACGTCGAGGTCGCCGCGGCGGGGCGGGGCGGGCGCCGGTTCGCCGGCGTCGAAGGCGTCGGGGGCGAACCCGCCGGCCGCTTCGAGTTGTTGCATCAGTTCCGGCGGCAGCTCGCCGGCCCCCGGTCCCGCATCGGCCGCCGGGAGCCCGGCCGGCGGCTCGTCGTCGGCCATGTGCTCGATTCGATCGACCTTGCCCCGAATCCGCGCGGCCAACACGTAGCTGTTGCCGCTCGGCCGGCGCCGCGGGTTCGCGTTCAGGCCGGCCGGCCGGCCGAACATGTCCCGGCTTATCAGATCGTCGAACCGCACGCTTCCCGTTTCGGTTCCGGTTCGGGCCAGCGGCTTGAAGTCGAGGTCGGAGGCATGGAGTTTGGCCACCGCGCCGGGGAAGGGGAACAGCACCTGCTGCAAGCCACCGGAAATGCGGCTCTCCCGGTTGAAGGGCTCCCGGGCGCCGGCGCCTTCATCGACGAAGACGAACTCTTCCGGGAAAATGTCGGCGTGCTGGCGGTACGGGTTGTAGTTCTGCCAGACGACATAGTCGGGCGCGAAGTCGATGCCCAGCAGGCGCCACAGGCGGTTGATGTCGCCCTTGGGGAGCGAATGCTGCTGCTGCATGGGCATCATCGGGTTCTGCGGCGGATTCCTCGGCATACTGGTGGCGGGCACGTTGGGAGCGAACAGGGGGAACGGGTCCTCGAACACGGCCGTGGGAATGCCGCTTTCCACTGCGGCAATGAAATGGTCCATGCCGTCCGGCCCGAGGCTCGACGGCTGCACCGCCAGCAGGGCGTCGACCTCTTCGAGGATGGGCTCGTTCGGATCGATCCGCACCACGTCGTACTGTTTCTGCAGTTCGGCGACGATGGGCCAGTCCTGCCCCGGCGTCATCGCCTGCATGCTGAACCGGCCGAACAGCGGCGCGTCGGTATCGACCACGCCGATGCGCCGGCGCTCCTGGTCGGTCACCGTGGCCACCGAGCGGGCCAGTTCGTACTCGACCGGAATACCGCGGTCGACGAACGGCAGGACCACCCGCTCCAGCCCGTGCGTCACCGCCACCCCCATGAAAACGTGGTTCTCGGTGACGGCGCCGCGGGTGAGGTCGTGGACCTGGCGAGGGCGGATTTCGTACAGTTTCTCGGCGTCGGCCGCCTCTTCGCTGAACCGTTCCGTGCTGTGCACCTGCACCTGAATCTTCTCGCCCCCCAACGCCCGAATCTCCCGCAGCGTGCTCTCCAGGTTGGCCTTCGTTTGCACGTAGGCCTCGGGCACTTGCGGGCTGATGAACGCCTCGATTTGAATGGGCTGCTCAGGGTCGAGGTCGCGGATGAGCCGGACGGTTTGCGGCGACAGGCTGTTGATCCGCTCGCTGGTCACGTCGAGGCGGGCATCGCGCCAATCGAACGCCAGGATGGCGCAGACGGCCATGGTGGCCAGCGCGCCGGTCCGGGCGCTGAAGTGCCCGGCCTGCACGGCCCAGTCGGTTCCGCGCGACCAGTGCCGCCGCCCGATCAGCACCATGCACAGGTACAGCATGACGGCCACGATGCCGGCGAAGTACACGATCGACGAGAGGCTGATCACGCCGTTGCCGAAGTCGGCGAACTGGTGCCCGATGCTCCACGACCGCACGGCCGCGGCCCACGCCGGCGGCATGATCGACTCGGCCCAGACGCCCAGCACCAGCGGCGCGTTGAACAGGGCCCCGAGAATGAAGGCCACCGTCAGGTTCCGCGTCAGGAACGAGCCGGCCATGCCGACCGCCAGCATGGCCAACCCGACGAACCAGTAGCCGAAGTACGTGCCGAGCAGCAACCCGATGTCGGGGCTCCCCAGCGTTTCCAACACGGCGTAGTTGCACAGCAGCGAGAACAGCAGCGAGACGGTGTAAATGGCCACCGCGGCCAGGTACTTGCCCAGCACCACGTCGAAGTCGGTGACGGGGATGGTCAGCAGCAGTTCGTCGGTGCCCTGGCGGCGTTCTTCCGCCCAAACGCTCATGGTGATGGCGGGAATGAACGCCAGCATGATGAACGGGAACCAGAAGTTCAACTGGTTCAGGTTCGCCAGGTTCGCGTTGAAGAACTCGTTCGGCCAGAAGGCGGCAATGGTTCCCAGAAACACGAACAGCCACACGAACACGTAGCCCAGCGGGCTGGTGAAGTAACTGACGAAGTCCCGCTTGAACACGGAAAGCAACACGTTCATTTTCATGGCAAACAACTCATCCATTCACACGATGGGGGGGCGGTCTTGGAGGGATGGCATCGCTACAGGGTTGCCGGGCTGGTCAGTTCCCGGAAATGTTCTTCCAGCGGCCGGCCGTCGTCCAGCAGCTTGTTCACGGGTCCGTCGAACACCAGGCGGCCCTCGTCGATGAACAGCATCCGGTCGGCCATGGCCTCGACCTCTTGAAGGATGTGCGTCGAGAGCAGGATGGTTTTCGTCTGGCCCAACCGGCGGATCGTATCGCGCACCTCGTGAATCTGGTTCGGGTCCAGGCCGGCGGTCGGCTCGTCGAGAATGAGCACGTCGGGTTCGTGCAGGAGCACCTGGGCCATGCCGACGCGCTGGCGGTAGCCGCGGGAGAGCTTTTCGATGGGCTTGCCCACCACCGCGCCCAACGAGCACTGGTGGATGACCTCGTCGATGCGTGCGGGCGGCACGCCGCGGGCCGAGGCGAAGAACCTCAGGAGGCCGCGCGGGGTCATTCCGGGGTAGAGCGGCCCATTCTCCGGCAGGTATCCCAAGCGTGTCGCGCCGGCCAGCCGATCGGTAAACATGTCGTGGCCGGCGACTCGGGCGGTTCCTTTCGAGGGGGCCAGATAGCCGGTCAGCAGCTTCATGGTGGTGCTTTTTCCAGCCCCGTTCGGACCCAAGAACGCCACCACTTCGCCCTGGCGGACTTTGAACGAGACATTTTCAATGGCGGCAAAGCGGCCGTAGTACTTCGAGAGCCCTTCGGCCTCGATCATGGCAGGACCTTGCTGCTCACTCATCCTGGGGGTACTCCGTAATTTTGCAGTGATGGGCCGGCGCATCGGCCGGCCGGCAGAGGCTAAACACTCTATGTTACCACAACCCAAACGCCCGCTACAACCCGAATACACCGGCGCCCCTCCGCGCGGCGCGCGGACGCCAAGCCGTGGAAACAGCGTGAACGGGGGGGATTCTTTGGCGAAAACCCCCGCTTGGCCGATGGTTGTTTCCGCCAACGCCCCATATCTTGCAGAATCCGGCCTACCCGAACAGCTTGTTGTGGAGCTTCGCCACTTCCGCGGCCTTGGCCCGAAGCTCTGCCGGAAGGCGCTGCCCCGCGCCCCAACCCGGTTCGGTGAACACCTGGCCGGGGTACGCCCTATTTTGTGCCCGCACAACCTGCCACAGGAGGGTTCGTTCCCCGCGGTTGAGCTGGTGAACTTTGCAGAGTGCGTGGAACAGTGCCGGGTGGCTGTTCAGCCGCCGCCGAAGCGCGGCCCGGTGGGCGTAATAGGCCCCAACACTGACGGCGCCGATGACCGCGGCCGCAACGCCCAGCCACAGGACCATCGCGCCGACGTCGGCCTGTTGGGCGTGCGGCCCGACGGCTTGGGCGATCAAGAAGAGGAATGAGTGGGCGAATGGCACGACGCAAGCATGAATCATCGAGCAACCTCCGTGGAGACGGTATCCGAATTCGCGCCGTTCCGTTGAGTTGGCAATGGGTCCTCCGGGGTCGGAACCTCCCCTTCGCCTGCCGGGGCGTCCCCGGCTCCGGCGTGCTGCGCCAGGGCCGCGCTGATGCGTTGCAGGCTCCCCTCGGCCGCCTCCTGCACCACGTAGCTCCGGTCCAGCATGGCGTCGCGGAGCGCTTCCCAGGAGGGAGTCGACTTGCAGTCGGCCAGCGCCGTGGCGGCCGCCACGCGTACGATGTGATCCTCGTCGGAAAGCAACTCGATGATCCGCTGCTCCAGCTTGGAAACCTTGGAAACCAGGCCCATCGCAAGCGCCGCGAGCACGGCCCGGCGACGCCCGACCGGAGAAAGCCGGCTGAGTTCGTGGAGCACCTGCTCGACACAGTAGGCGTCGATCTTGACCACGAGGGCCCCGGCTACCTGGCGCTGTTCGGGGTCGATGTGGTCGAAGTTGGCCAGGAACTGGCGGAAGGTGAACTCCGGCATGGCGGTCTTCAGCGCTTCGCGGACCTCCTCGGCCGGGTCGTCGACCATGCGGATCAGCAGCGACATGGCGCCGAGAATCTGCCGCTGCCGCACCTGCACGACGGCTTCGGCCCGCACCGCGGCGCACGGGTCGGTGAGGGCGTCGACGATGATCGGGTTGACGCCGGGGCCCTCGGCGTCTTTCAGGGCCCGGACCGCGGCGGCGCGTCCGGCCGGCTTCCCGCCCCGGGCGAGGTAGGCGAGAACGGCCGAAACCGATTCCCCCTCGACCGACGAGCCGACCAGCACCTGCACGGCCCCCGCCTGGCCTTCCTCGTCGAGTTCGGCGAAGACCGGATGTTCGGGCGCCGCCCAGGCGATGTTCCGAATCCGCCGCAGCGATTCGGCCACCGCGCGGCTCGGCTGGGCGCCCACGGTTCGGGCCAGGTGGCCGACGAACTTCGCGTCGGTCCGGCTGCCGATCACGTCGGCCACCACCAGCGGCGCTTTCGGGTCGTCCAGCAGCCCCAGCAGCAGACGAACCACGCCGCCCTGCTCACTGGTGCGCAGCAATTCGACGATCGGCGCGTAGCTGGCCTCCCGGGGCCGGCTGAGCAGGTCGCGCAGCGTCACGTTCTTCTGCCGGGCCAGCAGGAGGAGCGCCTCGACGGCCTCGCTTTGCCGGTGGCGGTGGAACTTGCGCACCGCGTCCTCGAGGTCCAGCGTGATGCGGTCGCGCAGTCCCCTCAGGTCGCGCGGTTTCGTTCGCGCATCGTTCTTGCACAATTCGCCGTAGAAGGCCTCGGTCAGCCGGAGCACGCTCTGGGCGAGCAGCGGGGCGTTCGGGTTGTTCTCTCGAACCAGCGCGGCGATAAGCGCCGGCAGCGCGTCGTACAAGCGAAAGCGCTCCACGGTGGTGCACGCCTTCTCGACCGCCGTCGGATCGCGGTCGTGCAGGACTTCGGCCACGACGCGGACCAGCCGGTCAGGCCGCTCGGCGATGATCTCACGGTCGTTGAGGCCGAACGTGGCGAGCCGGCGAAAGATGGCCCGATGCCCCGCCTCATTCCGCCGTTGCAGCAGCGCCCGCAGCGCGCCGTGGCGCGTGGCCTCGTGGCCGGAATCGAGTGCGGCGACGAGCACCTCGACGGCGGCCTGATTCTCGGTTTTCGCGAGGAACTGAAAGGTTGCTTTGGGCCCGGGTTGCATAGATGGACTCTCGCAGAGGTGAATACCGGTGCGGCCGCTGCGCCTTGGGGAGGACGCCGCGCTGGATGGCTTACAAGAAGCATAGGTTATGTTTTCGGCCGAGGGGGGAGCGGTAGCGGTAGGGTGGGACTCGCACCACTCAGCCCACCCTACACCTCATACGGCGGCTGCCATTTTGGCAGCCACGCTCCGCCTCCGGCAGTCACCAATTGCAAAAAATCCGGTTTGCTCCACAAGGCCCCGGCGATGTAAGATGTAAGTAGGTACTTGGTTAGCGAATTTCCTGCGCCAACACGAACGGCTCCCACGCCGGCGGCATCGGAGTTGCACCCGCGATGGTGCGGTCAACAAAACGGCTTGAGATTCCTGCCATGGCCATTGAGGCACCGTCCCTGCTGATTACCGACGACGATACCGGCTTCCGCGAGACCTTACGCGAGGCGTTCCAGCCAAGGGGGTTCCGAACCCTTCTTGCGGGCGATGGCGAAGAGGCGCTGCGGATCGTCCGGACGGCCGAGGTACACGTTGCCCTGCTCGACATGTACATGCCCAAGCTGACCGGCCTGGAAACCTTGCGACTCGTCAAGCAATTCAAGGCCCTGCTGCCGTGCATCCTCATGTCGGGGGAACTGGACGCCACGATTGTCGAGCAGGCGCGCCGCGAGCAGGCGTTTTCGGTCTTGGCGAAGCCGTTTTCGCTGAGCACGCTCACCGGAGCGGTCTGCCGCGCGCTGGAACGCACCTACAACTGGCACGGCTAGTCCAAGAGGGTCAGCCGAACCCCAGGCGGGCGGCCACGTCTTCGAAGTGCGGGGCTTCGGCATAAACTCGTCCCAACTCGCTCCGCGCCCGTTTCTTCTGCCCCAGGGCCTCGTATACCAGCGCCCGCTCGTAGCGAATGGCACGGAGCAGCTCGTCGGGCCGGTCTTTCGTGCGGCGCAGGGCCGCCGTGAGGGTATCGCGGGCTGCGGTGAGCAGGTTCAGGCGGCGCAGCGCCATACCCTTGTACAACAACAGTGCGGCGTGCAGGGCCGATTCGTTGTCCACTCCGGCCGCCAACTCGACCGCCGTTTGGCACGATTTCTTGGTGCCCGACTCTTCGACGGCCAACTCCGCCAGCGACAGGCGGACGACCAGGTCGTCGGAGTCGCGGCGGTGAAGCTGCCGGAGCGGCCCGACCGCTTCCTTCCAGCGTCCCTGGTGCTGGTAGGCTTCGGCCAGGGCCAGCAGCACCCCGCGCAGGTCGGCGGCCACCAGTGCCGTGATCTGTTCGGTAATCGCCAGCGCGGCCGACGCCTGGACCTCGTATTTCTGGAAGTGGCGGCCCAAGGAGGCCTGGCCCGCTTGGGCCGCCTTCAGGAACCGTTCGGCGCCGGCAAAGTCTTTGCGTTTCAGGCTCAGGATGCCCGCCATGAAGGCGGCGTCGGCAATGTGCGCCGCCTGGGCGAAATGCCGCAGCGCCGCCGCCTCGTGCGACATGACGAACTGGCGCATCCCGTCCACAAAGTGCTCCTCGCC
>SKJM01000045.1 GCA_007122045.1 Planctomycetales bacterium
ATCAGCAATGTCTATTGTGCTTACGGAAAAAGCCGCGGGCGAAGTGAAGCGACACATGGAGCAGCAAGACCTCGGGGACGAGGCGTTCTTGCGAATCAGTGTGCCCGGCGGCGGCTGTTCCGGCCTCCAGTACAGCCTGAACTTCGAAAACGAGTACGATCCGAAGGTCGACGCCAAGTACGAGCAGCACGGCATTTCGGTCGTTGCCAACAAGAAGATGGCATTACACCTCGACGGCACGACCATCGACTTCCAAGACGGCCCAATGGGCCGCGGTTTCGCCATCGATAATCCGAACGTGCCGCGCACCGGCGGATGCCCCGGCTGCCGGGGGAGCTAGAACCGGCTGCCGGGACCGCACGCCGGCGCGGTCGGCGTGCGGCCCAGGCGCCGAGCGAGCCCAAGAAGAAGAAAATGCGTAACATGGATCGGCGAAGCTTTATGGCGGCAGGCTTGGGAGCCTCGCTGACCGCCGCAACAGCGGGCAATGCCGCGGCGAACGGCGAATCTGCTGACGAACCGCAAGACTCGCGGGGCGTCTGGAGAGAACCGGCGCGAGATATCCCCGTGGCCGGCGAGACCGATGTGGTCGTGTGTGGCGGAGGACCGGCGGGCATGGCCGCGGCCATTTCGGCGGCCCGGGCGGGCGCGTCGGTGCGACTGATCGAGGCGAATGGCTGTCTGGGCGGGATTTGGACGGCCGGGCTGGTGCCCTACATTATTCACGCCAAACGGGAGTCGTGCCTGATGGACGACATTTGGCGGAGAATGGCCGAACAGCACGATTCCCGCCTTCCCTTCTTCAACCCCGAAGACGTGAAATTCGTCCTCGAGCAGATGTGCGAAGAGGCGGGCGTGTCGTTTCAATTGCACACCCGCCTGGCGGCTGCCGCCATGGAGAACGGCCGGTTGCGTTATGCGGTCACCGAATCCAAATCGGGCCGGCAGGCTTGGGGAGGGAAGGTCTTCATCGATACGACGGGCGATGGCGATTTGGGCGCTTTGGCGGGAAACGGTTACGATTCCGCCCATGAAGGGACGGGCCTCTTTCAGCCTTCCAGCCTCAATTGCCTGGTTGCCGGCCTCGATTCCGCGGAAATTGCGGACGTGGTCAATGATCGATGGGCGATGCGGAAGGAACTCGAGGGGGCCGGGGTGGCGCCGAGCTACGGCCTCTTGGGGGCCTCCTTGTTCTACGTTGGCGCAGGGCTGTACTTCCTGCAGGCCACGCATCAATATGGCTATCGCGTGTTCGACAATGCCAGGGAGCAGACCCGCGCCACGGTGAAGGGGCGCGCCGAGAATCATCGTATGGTTTGCGCGTTGCGCGGGCTGGGCGGCAAGTGGCGGAACATCGTCATGGTGGCCACGGCGGAGCAAATTGGCAACCGCGAGGGCCGGCGCCTTCACGGATTGGCCACGGTCACCAGGAATGACCTGATGAAAGGACGCAAACAGCCTGATCCAGCCGTATCGGGTGTGACGTATTTGATGAATGTCCACCCCGTCAAGCTGAAGGGCAATCCCGCGGAAATACGAAAAATGTTGGCCCCCGTGAAGCCCTACGATATTCCGTTCCGGGCTCTGGTGGCGAAGGACGTGGCAAGTTTGCTTATGGCGGGCCGGTGCATCAGCGGCGACTTCTTCGCCCATGGGAGTTACCGCGTGACGGGCTATGCCGTGCCGATGGGCGAAACGGCCGGGGTGGCCGCCGCGCTGGCGGCCCGGACGGGGCACGTGCCTCACGAATTGTCTTGGGAGACTATCAGCGACAGGCGGCGCGAGGTGCGCGAAGGACACCCGTGATCACGGAGTTACCGGCGGACCGGCAGTGTGGCGCAAACCGGCGAAAGGGCTGGTGTGGCCGCCGCCATGGCGGCGGCGAAGAACGTGCCGCCCATCGACTTGGACGCCGAACAGGCGGTTGCCCGCCTTTGGCAAATTCGGGCTCAGACTCCGGCCTGACCACGGCTCCGGCGAGGCAAGCGCGCAGTGGGCCCTTTGTGCAACGCCCATCGCGAACTGCCCCCCCTATCCAATGGCTGTTGTGTAGCCGATGGGGCTGCATCGCAACGCCACGGTTGGATGTTCGCCGTGTCAGGACATCCGCGGCTGGAAGGTTCGGGCATGCCGCAAAAATGGAACAGCCCGCGCAAACGCTGCAAAACCATCGCAGGAAACCGGGCAAACTGGGCAGCGCGCGCCCGATGTGGGGGTTTCCGTGCTGGCCGATCGGCGCGGCGGTGATATAATGGAATTTCAGCGCAACCTTACGTCAAAGGTAACCTCATGAAGACGCTCAACATTCGGCTCTTGGTCATCCTGCTCGTCTCGCTCATCGTTTCCGGGGGGGCTGTGTACGCCCTGCACCGTTACCAGGTCGGGCGCAACGCCGACGTGTTCCTCCACCTGGCCCGACGAGCACTCCAGGAAGCCGAGGCTATCGACGACACCACCGAAAACGAGAACGAGGCCAACCGCCGCCGGGAACTGATCCAGAGGGCGGAACGCAACTACCGCCTGTTCGTGCAGTTGCGGCCCGAGGACATCGAGGTGCTGGAGGAACTTGGCGAGCTGCAAATGGACCTGCTCCAGTACCCGCAAGCCCTGCACACGCTGGAAAGTGTGGTCCGGTTGGACCCGGACCACGCCGCCGCCCGGCGGAATCTGGTCGAAATCACCATGGCGTTCGGCCGGTTTTCAGACGCCAAGTCGCACTTGGAGCTACTGCTCAGAGACGCCCCCCACGAGGCCGAGTTGCTGGAACTGCTGGGCATTTGCCAGTTGATGTCGGGTGACAACCGAGAGGCCGTCAAGACGCTGGAGTCGGCCATCCGGAGCAATCCGGCGCAGGTGCAGGCGTACCGTTACCTGGCCGTCGCGCTGCGCTTCCGGCTGAACGAGGAAAGCCGGGCCGACGAGTGGATTCGCAGCATGATCGAAGCCAACCCCGAGTCGCTGGAAGCCCGGCTGCTGGCCGGGCACTATTTTCAGACGACCGAAGCGTTCGACGAAGCCGTGATCCACGCGGCCAAGGCCCTGGAATTGGAGCCCGACAACCGCGACGGCCTGTGGCTGAGGGCCCAGTGCGAATTGGCGCGGGAGAACCGGGCGGCGGCGCGCCGGTATGCCGAGGCCGGCATTGCGAAGCACCCCGAGCACGTGCCCATGTACGTCATCGCGGCCGACGTCGCGCTGCGCGAGGGGAGCCGGGGCGAGGCCATCCGGCGAATCCAGCAGGGGATCCGCGCCACCCGCCGCGATCCGCAGTTGCTGTGGTACCTGGGCAATCTGCAGGCCGACGCCGGGCAGTGGGACCGCGCGGCGGCGCTGGTGACCGAGCTTCAGGAGACCGACTTCTCCCCCGCGCGCGTCACGTACCTGGAAGCCCGCCTCGACTTTCACGGCCGGCGCTGGCAGGACGCCGCCCGCAAGTTCGCAGGAATCCGCAACGAACTGGCGCCGTGGCCGAACCTCGTCAAGCAGGCCGATTATTGGCGCGGCCGGAGCTACCAGCAGTTGGGCAACCGGACGCGGGCCGAGGCCGCCTTTCGCGTTGCGCTGAACCTCGATCCGGCGTTCGCGCCGGCGCGGGCCGCCTTGGTCGACCTGATGGCCGCCGACGACCAATGGGACGACGCCTTCGGCGAATTCCGCCGGATCCTCGGCGCCGGCGACGCCGCCGGGAGCGGCCCCGCCCAGGTCGTCCGCCAGGCGCTCGTGCGGGCTTTGCAGGCCCCTCCCGAAGCACGCGACTGGACGCGCGTCGAACGACTCCTCAATGAAATGGAGCGGGCCGACCCACAGTCGCTCGACGCCGTGCGCCTCCGCGCGGAAATGCTCCTGGCGCAGGATCGGGCAGCCGACGCCGAGAAGCTGCTACGCGATGCGACGAAGGAGCGCCCCGATGAAATCGGGCTGTGGCTCGCCCGTACCGCGGTGGCCATGCGCCAGGAGGAGTGGGAGGAGGCCGAAGACGTGCTCAACGAAGCGGAGGCGGTGCTCGACGACACGGTGCCGTTGCGGTTGGCCCGCGCGCGCCAACTCATCGGACGGTATGGACGGCAGGCCGCCGGCCGGTTGCGATCGTTGGCCGAAAACACCGGCCACTACGACGACGCCGAGCACGCGCAGCTCCTGCTCGGACTGACCGGCGCCGCACAGCAGATCGGCCAGTGGGACCTGGTCAAGCAGTGGGCCCGGGAACTGGCGGAAAGACAGCCCGACAACCTCGCCGTCCGCGTAGCCCTGTTCGAGCAGGCGATGCGCGACCACGACCGGGAGGAAATGCAGGCGCAGTTGGCCGCCATCCGCGAGATCGACGGGGAAGGGGCGCAGTGGCTGTACGGCCGGGCCGTACTCCTGAGCCTCGGGGCGGAAGACGGAAGCGCCCCCCAGCTCGACCAAGCGCTGAAACTGCTCGAGCGGGCCGGGGAGGAACGGCCCCGGTGGCCGCGCGTGCCCCTGCTGGCCGCCGGAATTTACGAGCGCCAAGGCCGCCAGGAAGAGGCCCTGGACCGCTACCGTACCGCGATCGACATGGGCGAGGCGAACCCCAACGCCTACCGCCGCCTCATCCAGCTTCTTGTCGAGCGCGGCCTGGTCGACGAAGCGCAGCAACGCATCGAGCAGTTGGACCTGCGGGGCGTTCGTGGCTCCGCCGCGTTGGAACGGCTGCGCGGGGGGCTGCTGGTGAACCTCGGCCAGTTGGACCAAGCGCTCGAGCACGCCCGGCAGGCCGCCGCCGATTCCGACGATTACGCCGACCACCTCTGGCTCGGCCGCCTGGCGGCCGGTAAGGGCCAGCGCGAAATGGGGGAGGGGAACGAGGTCGCCGCCCAGCGGCTATTGCAGGAGGCGGAAGAAGCGTTCCTCCGGGCGGTCGGCCTGGCCTGGGATGCCCCGGACGCCCACCTGTCGCTCATCCAATTGTATGCGGCCACCGATCGCCGCGATCTGGCCCTGTCCCAAATCGCCCAGGTCGAACAGCACGTGGCCGCCGAGAATCGGCCGGGGGTGCTGGCCGCGGCCTACGACCTGCTCGGAGAACCCGCCAAGGCGGAACCACACTACGTGGCGGCCTTCGAGGCGCAGCCGACCGACGCGACCCGCGCCCGCGGCCTGGCTGAGTTCTACTGGCGCACCAATCGGCCCGCGCAGGCCGAAGACCTGGCCCGGCGGATCCTCGACGGCGACCCGATCGAGGCCGGCGAGGCCGAGCGCCGCTGGGCCCGCCGTCTGCTGGCGCAAATCCTCACCACCCGCGGCGGCTACCAGAACCTCGTTGCCGCCCGGGCGCTGATCGACGAGAACCTGAAACTGGGCGACAACGAGGCCGATCGGCGCGTGATCGTGGCCCTCGACCAGGCCCATCCGAGCCGCCGGCAGCGCGAACGGGCCATCGAATCGCTGGAGCAATTGGTGGCCGAGCAGGGCGAGAAGGCGCCGGGCGATATGCTTGGGCTCGCGCAACTGTACCTGGCGGCCGACAACTGGGCCAAGGCCCGGCCCCTGCTGCGCGAACTGGTGGCGGCACATCCTGACGAACCGCGCTACCTGGCCATCCTGACCGAGGCGATGCTCAGCCGGGGGGAAACGGCCGAAGCTGAACCCTATCTCGACCGATTGATCGCCGCGGCCCCGAATAACTTCGGCACCGTCAGCCTGCAAGCCGAGTCGCTCTTTCGCCAGAACCAATACGAGGAAGCGGTCGACTTGCTCGAGGAGTTCGTCGATCGGCCCGGCGCCGAGCCGGCCGATGCGCCCGCGCGCCTGCGGATGGTGGCGGGCGTTCTGGAGCAGTTCACCGGCCGGCTTCGCGAGGCGGAGCGGGACGAGTGGGCACGCCGGTTCGCCGATGCCGCCGAGACGCTCTACCGGCGATACCTGCAACTCCACCCCGAGCATGAACTCGTGCTGGCGGCCTTCCTCGCACGCCAAGGCCGAACCGTCGAAGCCATCGGCATGTTCGAGCGGCGGTGGCCCACGCTCAATACCGCCAATCTCGCCCAAATGGCCACCCTGCTGCTCAAAAGCGACGCCGCCACCGATGGTCATGTCTTGCGAACCGAACGCATTGTGGAGCGGGCGCTGCAAGAGAACCCCGGGGCGGTCCCCCTCCATCTGGTTATGGCAGAACTTCGCACCGAGCAACAGCGCTACGCCGAGGCCGAGCAACACTACCGCGACGTGCTGAGGCACCAGCCGGACCATGCCATCGCGATGAACAACCTCGCCGTCCTGCTCGGCCTGCAGGGCATCGAACTCGACGAGGCCGAGCAGTTCGTCGGGCGAGCCATTGAGCTTGCCGGACCGGTTGCCCCGATGCTCGACACCCGAGCCACCGTGTACCGCGCCCGAGGCGAGTACGACAGGGCGCTTTCGGACATCGAGCGGGCAATTGCCGAGGACCCCTCACCGGTGTGGATTTTCCACCGGGCGCTGATCCATTATCAGGCAGGTCGGCAAAAGGCGGCGGCCCAATCGCTGGCCGAGGCCCACCGGAGGGGTCTTACCAGCGCAATGCTCCAGCCGCTGGAGCGTCCCGATTACCAGAAGATGCGGCAGGAGTTGAAGCCCTAAGTTTGGACCCCCCGTCGGAAGTACGAAACGGACTTTCGTTGGATGCAGCCGACTCACCCTGTTGGAGTGCCGGCTTCAGCCGGTGGAAAAATCCGCCTAAAGGCGGCACTCCAACTCGCTGCAAGGCCGTTCTCGCCCTCCCCTGGCGGCGAGGCGTTGCCAAGAGCGCCGTAACGTAGGATAATGCAATAGAGCGTGGCTGTTTGCCCGAAAAACAACGCGCCCCGACGTTTTGCGCGGCGCTGGGCTCCGATCTACGGTCGGTTCCGTAGATGATGCTCCCCCTTGCGCCCCACTCGTTCCCCTCCAGGGAATGGTTTCTGGATACCAGGGCGTTCCACGGTTGCGGCCATTCCCTCGAAATACACCCCCATGGCAAGCTTCGACCCATATCGAAAATGGTTGGGCATTCCTCCCGAGGAGCAACCTCCCCACCATTACCGCCTGCTGGGTATCGGGATGTTCGAGTCGGACTCGGACGTGATCGCGAACGCCGCCGATCGGCAGATGGCCCACGTCCGGTCGTTTCAGACGGGCAAGTACGCGTCGATTTCGCAAAAGCTGCTTAACGAGTTGTCGACGGCCCGGCTTTGCCTGCTCGATCCTCAGAAGCGGTCGGCCTACGACGCCGCACTTCGGGCGGAATTGGCATCGGGTGCAACGGCAGGGCCGCCGTCGCTCCCTCCGCCGGTAGCCTCACCGCCCGCTAGTCATGGCCCTCCGCCGCCGAGCGCCGGCCCCCCACCACCGGCCACTGGGCCGGTGCCCGTCGCTGGACCGGCGCCCGTTGCGGGACCAGCGCCCGTCGCGCCCATCGGCAGGGTGGCCACATCGGCTCGACCGTATCCGAGCCGCCGCCGCAACAGCAATTGGCAGGCAGCGGCGGTCCTGCTGGGGATACTTGCCGTAGCCGTGCTAGGAGTTGCCTTGACGCTGGCAACGGGAGAGGCCCCCCTGAACGGCTCGCGCGGCCCCGCCCCAGACCGGCGTCCTACCCCGAGGGAACCCAGCCGGCGGCCAGAGAGACGTCCCGACAGCCCTCCATCCCGGCCCGACCGTATTCCGCCGAGAACTCCGCCCGAAAGGCCCCCGAGCACTCCACCCAGCGATTTTCCGACCACACCGCCGCCCGGCTCGGGGGCCGGTGAAGTTCGTCTCGGCGAGATGGCAGCGATGCGCGGCCACACCGGCCCGGTGGTCAGTGCGGCTTTCACCCCCGATGGCGCGTTTGTCGTCAGCGGAGGAGGCGACCAGACCGTGCGGCTGTGGGATAGCGTTGGGGGTTTCGAACTTCGCCAATTTGGCGGCACCGCCGGCGATGTGCGCGGCGTCGACTTTTCCCGCGATGGCAATACCGTGTATGCGTTGGCCGGAC
>SKJM01000359.1 GCA_007122045.1 Planctomycetales bacterium
AGGTCGGCCGCTTCATACTCGCGCAGCACGCTCGTGCGGCGGACCGTCGGGCAGAACCGGCGTTCGCCCAGCAGGTTCTCGTGGATCCGCTGACGGCGAACTCGGCGCGGCGCCCGGGCGGTGTATTGTTCTTCCGTATCGAGCAGGTCAATGTAGTTGCCCTGCTTCAGGTCGGCCAGCGGAAGCGTCCTGCCGGTCAGGAACTCGTAGAGGAACCAGAGACGCCGGGCATACTTGCCGGTCGGCTTGTGCCTGACAAATTACGGGGCCGCCAAAACGGTTGCATCCTGCCTGCCAGCGAAAAACAAGCTTACACAGACCAATTCTCCTACGGCGCGGCTTGCCCGTCGAGCGCCTTGCGGATGAATGCGTTCACCTCGGCCGGGTGCGTCATGTTGATCAGGTGGCCGCCACCCGGGACGACCGCGTCGGCCTCGACCTTCGACACCGGTATGAGCAGGTCGCGCCGGCCGTGAATCTGCCGGACGGGCACCCCGGGCGGGGGCGAGGGCTCCCAGTGAAGGATCGTCGTCAGCGCCCACTTCATGAAGGCCGGATCGGCCTCCTTGAACATCGCAACGAAGGAGTTTCGCTGCCGGGTCTTCAGGTTCGTCAGCAGTTCGAGCGCCAGGGGTGAGAGCATCTTCGCCACGCGCAACGTGCCGGGCAGCATGGCGGGCGCCACCGGGCGCGTGGCGCGCAGCAGCGACCGCACCGCCCGCCGGCTCCGGCAGCTTGCAATCTGCACCACCACCGCCGGCCGCAGCCGCCGCGCCGCCTCGTACGCCACCATCCCGCCGAACGACACCCCGCCCAGCACCACGGGCCCATCGCCTTCCGACAGCGGGGCGATGACCTCGGCCATGCGGGCGGCGTAGTGCGGCAGCGATTCCTTCGGCTCCGGCGGCAGCCAGTCGGGCACCCGCAAGTGCGGAAACGCCTCACGTTGCGGCTCGAACAGCCGCCCGTCGGCCCCCACGCCCGGCAGTAGAATGAGTCGAAACGGTTCGTCCATACGTTGAGCCGGCCCTCGGCGGGGCCGTCAAGAGGAGGGCGCCTTCACCCGCGGCGTGGGATTCTCATACCGTCCGGCGGGTCGCTGTCCGGCGCCCGGGCGGTCCACGTCGCCCAGTTCCGCCCGGCCTTGTTCGGCAAGCTGTTCGAGGCGCTCGACGATTTCCGGATGGCGGTCGGCCAGGTTCCGCTCGCTGCCAGTGTCTTCCACGACGTTGAACAGCAAGGGCGGCGACGGGCCCGGGCCCCGGTGGTGCGGGTGCCGCCTGGGCTTCGCCAGCGGCACAAACAGCTTCCACGGACCGCTGCGCACCGCCTGAAGCTGGTCGCCGCGATAGTAGTAGAACACCTCGTGGGGCGATCGGGCGCCCGGCTCGGCGAACAGCAGCGGCCGGATGTCCTTGCCGTCGATCACCCGGTCGTCCGGCGGCCCGGCGCCCGCCAGCAGGGCGAAGGTGGGCATCAGGTCCATGGCGGTGGCCATTTCGTCACAGGTGGTTCGGCCGGGAATCCGCCCCGGCCACCAGAAGATGGTTGGCAGGCGGAACCCGCCTTCCGCGGTGGTGTAGCCGGCTCCGAACAGGGGCTCGTTCGAGCCGCGGCTCGGGTCGCCGGGTTTGCCGGTGGTCGGCGCGCCATTGTCGGAGGTCCAAATGACGAGCGTTTGTTCCTCGAGTTCCAGTTCGCGGAGCTTATCGAGGATCTGCCCCAGGGCCCAATCGAGTTCCTCGATGGCGTCGCCCCAAGGTCCGTTCTTGCTTTTGCCGCGAAACGCCTCGCTGGCGAACGGGGCCCGCGTACTGCCCGGCATGGCGTGCGGCAGGTACAGGAAGAACGGCCGGTTGCGGTTCGTCTCGATGAAGGCCAGCGCCCGCTCGGTTTCGCGCCGCGTAAGCTCGTTGCGGTCGACCGGGGCCTCGATCACCTGCTCGTCGAGCATCAGCGGCAGCGGCGGCCACTGGCCGGGCGGGCGCCGGTCGGCCGTCATGTCGTCGCTGTAGGGAACGCCGAAGTATGCGTCGAACCCCTGGCGCGTGGGCAGGAAAGGCGGCTGGTCGCCAAGGTGCCACTTGCCGATGATGGTCGTCGCGTAGCCCCGGGCTTTCAGGACCTCGGCGATGGTGATTTCGTCGGGATGGAGCCCGTTCGGCGATACCGGCCGCAGCACAATGCCGTCAGGTTCGGGTTCCGCCAAGCCGACCCGCTGCGCGTAGCAGCCGGTCATGAAGCTGGCCCGCGACGGCGTGCACACGCCGGCGCTGGCGTAGAAGTGAGTAAACGTCCTCCCTTCGGCGGCCATCCGGTCGAGGTTGGGGGTGCGATGCACCTGGGAGCCGAACGGGCCGATGTCGCCGTAGCCGGCGTTGTCGGCCACCATGAGGATGAAATTGGGCGGGGACTGGGCCTCGTCGCGGCCGGGCTGGGCCCACGCCGCGGCTACCGGCAGGTGTGCGGCCAGCATGATGACGATCGGCCATTTCATCGTGTTCTCCCTTCTTCGTGGACGGCAGGGGGTTAATGCACGAATTTACACGGGGGGCGCCGGAAGTGCAACGTTGTGGCTCTCGTCGCGCATCCTGGGGGTGGGCGCCCCTTCGCGCCCGCATGAATGCCCACGCCTTGCCCGGACGGATCGTTACGCTGCTCGATACCCTGCCGGGCTACCCGCGGGCCTCTCTTCGCGCGCCCCCTTATTTGTGCGCCAACGTACCAGCGTGAATTGCCCCCCTCTGGCGACCAAGCCCAAATTCGTTTGCGAACCCTGGCCCGCACCCCCAGCCTGAGGGGAAGAGTCACTGGTCTTGCCTTGGCCGGGGGTTTCGGCGAAACTACGCCGCCCGGTCGGCCCACGACCGTGGCCTGCGGCCTCGTTTCGAGGCGATTTGGTTTCCAGGTGCGGGCAAGCCGTATTCCAGAAACGGCACGCGGCGAGTGCCCGCTACCATGCCGCGGCCTGCACCCGGAAACGAAGAAGCCCGTTACAAAGCACCTCATGCCCCGTCTTGTTGCGATAGCACTGCTGGCACTGCTCCCGTTCGGCTGCGCCCCGGCCGAGCCGTGGACCGTTCCCCCGGGGTCCGTGGCGCCCGGCGCCCTGGCTACGGCCACATTCAGCAACCCCTCCCATGTGGTGGTGACCGACCACGAGCTGTTATGGGAAACCGTGGCCGACGTGGTGGACGACTACTTTCCCGACTTCCAACACGAAGAGCCGGTCCGGCAGATCGGCAATATATTCACCGAAGGCCGGCTGGAGACCTTCCCGCAGGGAAGCCCCACGCTGCTGGAACCGTGGCGCCCCGATGGGGTTGGCCGCTATGAGCGGCTGGAAAACACCCTCCAGTCGATGCGGCGGTTTGCCATCGTCCGCGTCATGCCGGCGCAGGGCGGGTTCCTGGTCGAGGTGGCCGTGTACAAGGAACTGGAAGACGTGCGGCAACCCGCCCGCGCCACGGCCGGCGCGGCCACCTTGCGCTACGACGAATCGCTCGAAAGGGTTGTCGACCCTGTAACCGACCAGCCGATCCACCGGGGCTGGATTCCCAAGGGCCGCGACCTGTTGCTGGAGCAGACCATCCTCGCACACCTGCACGAGCGGCTCGGCGTGCAGCCCGGCCGCTCCGTCACGGCTCCGCCGGTGGTCGGCTACTGAACCGTCAGCCCGGCACGGTCGGCGAATCGGCCATGCCGGGTTGATGGACGACCGGGGCGCCGAAGGAGGGCGGAGGGTCGGCTGGCCGGGCCGGCGGCAGCTTCAGCGTGAATGCCGTCCCCCGGCCCACCGTGCTGTCGACCCGAATGCGGCCCCGGTGCGACTCGATGATGTCGCGGCAGGTCGAAAGCCCCAGGCCCGTGCCGCCCTTCCCGCTGGTGTCGGGCCCGGTCTTGGTGGTGTAAAACGCGTCGAAGATGCGCGGCAGCTTGTCGGGCGGGATGCCCGCACCGAAGTCGCGCACGACCAGCTCGATCATGTCGCACTCCGGGTCGTGGCTGAGCTTGATCAGCAGCCGGCCGCCGCCGGGCATCGCCTGCCGCGCGTTGATCAGCAGGTTCAGCAGCACCTGTTGAATCTGATTGCCGTTGACCAGTGCCTCGGGGATGGGACGGAACTGCTTCTCCACCCGAATCCGGTACTTGTTCATCTCGCGTTCCAGCAGCAGCAGCGTGTCTTCGATCAGGCGGGTCAGGTCGGTCGGTTCCTGGCCGGCTGCGCGGTTTCGGGCAAGGCCGAGCACGGTATTGGTGATCTTGGCCGCGCGGTTGCCCGCCGCGAGGATTTTGTCGAACGCCTTATCGCGGGTAGCCGCGTCGCGATGCCGCAGCCCGAGCTTCGCGTAGTTGATGATGGTCATCAGGACGTTGTTGAACTCGTGGGTGGTGGTGCTCACCAACTCGCCCAGGGCCGTGAGTTTCTGGGCCTCGGCAAGGCGTTGCTTGAGGAATTCGACCTGCTGTTCGAGCGTGTGAGGATCGGTAGGTTCCGGGTGTTCCACGTATGGCTCCTCGTTCAGTTGGGGGCAGGCGTTTCCAGGGCTTTGGGCCGATTCGCGCGGCGGTTGGCGATTTCCAGGAGTTCGTCGTTTCCGCGACGAAACCGGGACTGCCCTCCTCCGGCAGAAGCGTGCGTTGTGCAAGGCCCCCGGTCGCCCCGGTTTGCCAAGGCATGCTTCTTCTTGCTCTCTTGCCGAGAGCACTTGCCTTAACTCCAGTCGGCCAAACAAGTTAGGCCCTTTCCCCGTATCGTCGAACTCGACTAGGCGACTAAAACCGAACGGGCTATAATCCGGCCGTCCCTATGAAAGTGCAGGGCGCCGATCATAACCTTGTGAAATCCGAGCACAATGGATCGCGTCAGGAGATGGAAGAGGGGAAAGGGGGAAAAGGGGAAAACACGATCTGGCAGTTAGCTTTGCGTTTCTTCCCCAGCCGGCCGGAACAACCATTCCGGCGGCACCAATCCCCTCGAACAGCAACCAGAATCCCGGAGGTGCACGGATGCACACGGCGGAAACCCTCGAACACGCGTTGAATCTGGCAGCGCGCTTAGGCTACGACATTCGCCACGAATGGTTCGGCGGCAGCGGCGGAGGCGGCTGCGTCCTGAAAGGGCGCAAACTGCTGTTGATCGACTTGGCGCTCGGCACGGCCGACCAACTCGACCAGGTCCTCGACGCTCTGCGCCACGACCCCGAAGCCCCCAAGCTGCCAATGCCCCACCCGTTGCGCGAACTGCTCAAAACCCGGCGCAGTGCGTAGCTTGCCATTCATCGGTAAAGCCGGTGCCCGGCGATGAACTGCTCCACCGCCGGCGGGGTGCGGTATCGGATGCTCTGGCCGGCCGCGGCGCGGGCGCGGATGTCGCTGCTGCTGAGCCCGATGGCCGGCATGTCGAACTGGTGCCGGGCGAAGTGGGCCACGCGCTGCCGGTCGGCAATCGCCAGGAGGCAGTCGAAATTGGGCTCGGCGGCTCCCGGACGCCGCACGGCGGCGATCGTCGCCAGTTGGCACACCCGCTCCGCACGGCGCCAGTGGGGCAGGTCGTGCAGCATGTCGGCGCCGACGAGGAATACCAATTCGCGCCCGGGCTCGGCGGCGTGCAGCGTCTCCAAGGTGTCGACGGTGTAGCTGGTGCCGCCGCGGCGCGCCTCCATGTCGGATACGCGGAACGCCGGGTTGCCGGCCGTGGCCAGTTCGAGCATCTGCATCCGCAGGGCGATGTCGGTCTGCTCCTGCCCGCGCTTGTGCGGGGCGCCCGCCGCCGGCAGAAACCACACCTCCTCGAGCCCAAGCTGTTCCCGCGCGCACTCGGCCAGCAACAGGTGTCCGAAGTGCACCGGGTCGAAGCTTCCGCCGAGCAGGCCTAATCGCATAGGGGACCTTATTGTGAACTCCAACGCACCTTGCAAGCGCGAGCGGGCGGTGGGATATTCACTAATCGTAGGAGATCGGCTTCCGCAGTGGAACACCCCACAGACTGTACCCACCATGCCCCACCAGCAGCGGCTTTTCGATACCGAACCGGCGCCTTGGGAACTCGACGCCCGGCAGTCGCGGCTTGTGGCCACCGTGGTGTTCCCCACCGGCCCGCGGCGGGCGTTCGACTACGCCGTGCCCGACCGGCTGCGCGAAACGCTCGAACCCGGCTGCCGCGTCGAGGTGCCTTTCGGGCGCGGCAACCGGCCGCAGGTGGGCTACTGCACCGAGTTGGCGGACCGGCCGGCGGGCGGCCGCGAACTGAAGACCATCGCCGAGCAGGTCGATGCCCGCTCGCTGCTCCGTCCCGCCATGCTGCGGCTGACGCAGTGGATCGCCGACCGCTACCTGTGCGAGTGGGGCCAGGTGCTCGAAGCGGTGCTGCCGGCGGGCGTGCGGGGCCGGGCGGGCACGCGGCTGACGACCGTGCTCGACGTGCCGCCGGAGGTGGCCGGCCGGCTCAAGGAACTGAAACTGGCGGCGAAGCAGGCGGCGGTGATGCGGGTCCTGGCCGCGTCGGAAGGCCCGCTTACCCCCGGCGAGCTGGCCCGGCTGGCCCGATGCGGCCAGGGGCCCATTACGGCGCTGCGGCGCCGGGGGCTCATCGCCGCTCGAACCGGGCGCGTTCGCCAAGAAAGACCGGAAGCCGCCGCGACGCCCATCGAACGGCCGGCCATTGTACCCAATCGCGACCAGCAGGCGGCCCTCGGCGCCGTCCTGGCCGCGCTGCACTCGCGGGAACATCAGACCATCCTGGTTCATGGCGTCACCGGCAGCGGCAAGACGGAAGTGTACATCCGCGCGATCGAGGAGGTGGTCGGCTTCAAGCGGCAGGCCATTGTGTTGGTGCCGGAAATCAGCCTGACGCCGCAAACGGTCGAGCGGTTCCGTGCGCGGTTCGGGCGGGTGGCCGTGCTGCACAGCCACCTCAGCGACGCCGAGCGGCAAGGGCACTGGCAACGGATTGCCGACGGCGAGGTGCCGGTGGTGGTGGGCGCCCGCAGCGCCGTATTCGCGCCGGCGCCGCACCTGGGGCTCATCGTGCTCGACGAGGAGCAGGAGGGCTCGTTCAAGCAGGATTCGGTGCCCCGCTACCACGCCCGCGACGTCGCCCTCCAGCGCGCCCGCATGGAAGGCATCCCCCTGGTGCTCGGCTCGGCCACGCCGTCGCTGGAAAGCTGGCACCGGGCGCAGCGGGGCGAGTTCCGGCTGATCGAGTTGCCCCACCGCGTGCTCGACCGGCCCTTGCCCGAGGTGGGCATCATCGACCTGCGGGCCCGGCTCGACAAACGGGGCGACCGCGGCGCCGTCAGCCGGCAGTTGCACCAGGCGATGCGTTTGGCGCTGGACGCGGGCGGGCAGGTGATCCTGCTATTGAACCGGCGCGGCTTCTCGACGCACATTCAGTGCCAGGCCTGCGGGCACGTGGTGCGCTGCCCGGAATGCGACATCGCCCTGACGCACCACCGCACCCAGGAAATCGCGCTGTGCCACTATTGCGACCACGAGATCCCCGCCCCGGCCGTCTGCCCGGAATGCAGCTTCACCGGCATCCGCTACGGGGGGCTGGGCACGCAGCGGCTGGAGGCCGAGGTGCGCGCCCGCTTCCCCGGCGTGCCCTGTTTGCGCATGGATACCGACACGATGCAGGGCCGCGGGGCGCACGACCGCGCGCTGGCCGCGTTCCGCGCCGGCGAGGTGAAGGTCCTGCTGGGCACGCAGATGATCGCCAAGGGGCTCGACTTCCCGAACGTGACGCTGGTGGGCGTGATCAACTCCGACGTCGCCCTGCACCTGCCCGACTTCCGCGCCGCCGAGCGCACGTTCCAGCTCGTCACCCAGGTGGCGGGCCGCACGGGCCGGGGGCCGAAGGGGGGCCGGGTGCTGGTCCAGACGTTCAGCCCCGACCACCCGGCCATCCGCGCCGCCGCCCGGCACGACTACACCGCGTTCGCCC
>SKJM01000057.1 GCA_007122045.1 Planctomycetales bacterium
GGGCCAAGCCCGGGTGGTGGCGTTGTGGCTTTGACAGTATCCGAACCCGAGGAGTGTTCCATGAACGATGCATCGACAAGAGTACGGCGGCCCGCGGCGGCGGCAATTCTGGCCGTTGCCGGGCTTGTCGTCACCGCGGCGACTTCCGCAGCTTGTGCCGAATCGCAGCCCCCGCGGCCGAACATCCTGTGGATAACGGCCGAGGATATGGGCGCCGATCTGGGCTGCTACGGCGATGCGTATGCCAACACGCCGAACATCGACCGGCTGGCGGCCGAGGGCGTGCGGTACACCAACGCCTTCGCGTCGGCGCCGGTCTGCTCGCCCGCACGGTCGACATTGATTACCGGCGTATACGCCACCACGCTGGGCACGCACAACCTGCGTTCGCGGTTTCCCATCCCTAAGCAGATGCGCGGCTTTCCGGCGTGCCTGCGCGAAGCGGGCTACTACTGCACCAACAACGTGAAGACCGACTACAACACGGCCAACGAGGGGGCTATTATTCGGGCCTCCTGGGACGAGTCGAGCGCGAAGGCCCACTGGCGCAACCGGAAGCCCGGGCAGCCGTTCTTCGCCGTGTTCAACGACATGGTCACGCACCAGAGCCGCACGAGCGTGTGGCCCTACGAGCAGTTCCAAGAGGAGGTGCAGTCGCAGCTTGCGCCCGGCGAGCGGCACGATCCGGCCGAGGCGCCCCTGCCGCCCTATTGGCCCGACACGCCCATCACCCGGCGCACCATCGCCCGCTACTACGACTGTATTGCGGTGATGGACCGGAACGTCGGCCGGCTGCTGGCCGAGTTGGAGGAGGCGGGCGTGGCCGACGAGACGATCGTGTTCTTCTACTCCGACCACGGGGCGGGCCACCCGCGGCACAAGCGGCTGGTGCTCGACTCGGGCCTGCACGTGCCGCTCATCATTCGCTTCCCGGAGAAATACCGGCACCTGGCGCCGGCGGCGCCGGGCGAGACGATCGACCGGCTGGTGAGCTTCGTCGACTTCCCGGCCACCATGCTCAGCCTCTTGGAACTGCCCATTCCCGAGTACATGCAAGGCCGGGCGTTCCTGGGCCCGGCCGCTGCGGAGCCGCGCCGATACGTGTTCGGCGCGCGCGACCGGGTGGACGAGGCGTTCGACATGGCCCGGTCGGTGCGCGACAAGCAGTACCTGTACGTACGCAACTACATGCCGCACCTCTCGCACATCCAGCCCGAAGGCTATTCCGACCAGTCGGAAGTGCGGCGCGAGATCACCCGCCTGGCCGCCGAGGGGAAGCTCGACGACGTGCAGATGACCTACGCCGGTCCGACCCGGCCGCGCGAGGAGCTTTACGACACGCGGGCCGACCGGCACCAGATCAACAACCTCGCCGCATCGCCGGAACACCGGGAGGTGCTGGAGCGCATGCGCCAAGTGCACCGCCGGTGGATGCTCGGCACGCGCGACCTCGGCTTCCTGCCCGAGGCCGACGCCTGGCGCCGCTCGGCCGGCACAACGCCCTACGCCCTGGCCCGGCAGCGGGACGTGTTGCCGCTTCCGCGTCTTGTGGCAGCGGCCGACCTGGTGGGCCAACCCGGCGCCCTGGCGCGGCAGGTCGAATTGCTGGCCGACCCCGACCCCGGGGTGCGCTACTGGGCAGCCGTGGGCCTGCGGGCGCAAGGGGCCGAAGCGGCCGACGCCCGCGAGGCGCTCATCGCCGCGCTGGACGACCCGTCGCCCACGGTGCGAGTAGAAGCGGCGGGGGTGCTGGTTGCGCTGGACGAAGACGCCGCCGCGCTCGACGTGCTGGCCGCGGCGCTGAAGAGCGAGAGCGACGACGTCGCGCTCCATGCCGCTCGCACGCTCCAACTCGTGGACGAGAAGGCCCGGCCCGCGCTGCCGGCCATGAAGGCCGCGCTGGGCGCCGCCGCGCCGCCGCGCCGCACGCCCGACTTCGCCATGTTCCTGCGTTTCGCCCTGGAGCCGGCGGTCGAGCGGCTGTCGCGGCTGCCGTAGCAGGGATTATTCATGACCATGTCGGGTGGTGACAAGCACGCCAAGGTCCTGCTGGTAGTTCGGTCGCTCGGCTCGACCCGCGTCCAGATAGGCGACGTGCAAACCAGCCAGGCGTAGCCTGCGCAGTCTCACCAAGAACTTACGCGACCTCGTCCCAGCATGGCTTACTGCCGGCCGCTCCTCCTGCGGTACATGCCGCCGCCCACCTCGCGTACCGCGCGGATGGTTTCCCAGTACGGCGTATCGCACACGTCGAGCAGGCCGATCTGGTAGTTCTCGCCGTCGCCCCGGCCCGTGGTGGCCTGGTCGGCAAACTGGAACCAGTGGGTGCCGACGATGTGCGGATTCTCCAGCGCGCCCTCCACGTACGTGCGGTACGCGGCCGCCCGTTCTTGCTGGCCGGCCGTGGGCACCAGCCCCGTGTGCAGCATCCCGCGGTCGAGCGCGCCGAAGTGGAACTCGCCGATGATCACCGGCATGTCGACTCCCGCCGGCAGGCTCAGGTCGGCCACGCTGCGGCGATACCGGTTGATGCTCACCACGTCGCAGAACCTGGCCGATGCCCGGATCGCCCGGTCGTTGCTCCACGCAAATCGGCAACCGAGATACAGGTTCCGCGGCGCGGCGGCCTTGACCTCCTCGCGGCAGACGCGGAAGAACTCCTCGGCAATCATCGTGTACAGCGCGGCCAGATCGTCGTAGGCGGCCTTGCGGTCGGGCGGGGTGGTCGATTCGGCCAACGCCTCCCACGAGGCGTGCTCGGTATGCCATGCCGCGTTGAGCCGCTCGAGGGTGCCGTATTTCCCCTTCAATTCGCCGATCAGGGCCTGCTTGGCCGGCTGGTCGGCGGGCGAGGCCAGGGCGGCCACGGCCAGCGAAACCTCGTCGCCCCAACTCAACTCGTTGCCCACGAAGTAGCCGATGCACCACGGATCGCCGGCCGAACGGTCGCGCTCGGCCGCCATGGCCCTGCGGATCGACTCGCGCAGCGAGGGGTCGAACGGGTCGGGGAACTGGCCCCAGTAGCCGGTGCTGCCCTCGATCACCCGCCCCCGCGTGCCGATGGTGGCCGTGTACGGCGTTTGCCGCCGCAGGTAGATTTCCGGGTCGGACCAATTGGCGATGGTGTTCATCCCCCAGCTTCGCAGCCGGCGGTGGGCGAGGTCGGCGAACCGGTCGGACCAGTCGTTGCCGTATTTCCGCAGCAGATTCATGCCGGTGAAGTTCAGCGTCCGGTACTCGCCGCGGCCCCGGTAATAGCCGTGCGGGGCCCAGCTTCCTCGCCCGTAAAAGGCCGCGAAGGGCGAGTCGGGCCCGGGCAGCCACGCGAAAAGGTGTTCGCGGTCGGTGACGGGCGTGTGCGCCGTGGTGGAGCGGACGCACGTGGCCCCATGCGACCAGAAGAGCCGGCCCTCCGGGTCGACCAGCCACCACCTGCCGTCGTACTTCTCGGTGCGAAAGAAGCCGGTGGCCTCCCGTTCCGGCCCGCCAAGCCAGCCGCCGTAGCGGTTCCGCTGTTCCGGCCCCGGGTGGGCGGCCAGGTCGGCGGCCTCCTCGGCGATGCGGGCGGGGAATTCCGCGTCGTCGTGAATCTTGCCCGGCCAGTCGGTGTGAATGAACTGCCCGTAGCGATCGATCATCGGGAACAACTCCTCCGGATCGGAAGGCGCGGGATTGGGCACCGTCCCTTCCGCCCGCAGGTTCGACACCTCGAACACGTGCTCCCGCGACGGCTTGCTCAGGAAGAAGAGCACCTGCACGACGTTGCCCGGGTCGATGCCCCCGCGGTCGGACCATCCGTTGGGGTAGCCGCGCATACCGAACAGCCTCGCGGCCACCGCCTCGGGCATGGCCCACCGTAGCGGCACGTTGAGCGTTTCCCGCCGGCCGGGGCCGATTTCCACGCTGCCGGTCAGGCAGTGATTCGTGCCGTCGGCGCCGGGATTATCGACACGCAGGTGAACCCGCACCGGGTGTTCGCCCGGGTTCGCCACGTCGGCGGCCACGCGGCCGAAGCCGCGCAGGTCCCACCGGCCGTCGGGAGCCGGGATGGTAATGCCCGGCCACGGCGCCTCCCGGCCCGTGCCGACGCGCAGCACGTCCCCTTCGCGCAGCACCTTGGCGTCGGACGCCCGGACTGCCCCGAGGTCGAATTGCTCGTCGATGGCCAGAAGCGGCTTGGGAGCCTCGCCGGCAGTGGCGAACGGCAAAGTGAGCAGCAGCGCCACGACTGCGGCGGCCAAGAGGGCCGTTGTTTTGAAATGTGTGATCGGCATGCAAGAGTTCCTTTGGTTCATTGTCCCGTTTGCGTACTCGCCCCGGAGGTCAGTACGTTAGCAATAGCCGGTCGGCTACGACTTCCGACTCCAGCGTTTTTCCGTTCATCTGGAAACGCCGAAGCATGGACCGCCCACAATTGACGAAGGCTTCCCTTTCGAAGAGCCGTTTCGGAATGGAAAGATGGCAGAGGATGTCGCCGGAGCGCTTGCTCCCATCGATGCTGAGTACTACGTAGACGCCGCGTTTCTTACACCGAGCGATTGCTTCGAACAGCCGTGCCAACTGGAATGACTGAGCGCCGTACAAAATGCTTTGGCTGTGCGTGTAAGGGGGATCGCAATAGACCAAGTCGCCCGCCTTCGCGCGATCCATGGCTTCTTCGTAATCGAGCAGGGCGAAGGTGACGCCGGCTGTCCGCCTGTGCCACGCATCGACGCGGTCCGAAAAGCTTTCCGGCGGAATGGGACGGTGGATGCCGCAAGGGGTGGACATATGGCCGTCGGCCCGCCGAAACCGCACTACGCCTCCATAGCAAGCGCGACAAAGAAAGAGCAAGTCGGCTCCGTTGGGTCGCGCATTGTACGACGCCTTGATTTTCTCATACTGTTGAACCTTATCGCCGCGTGCCACCTCGCCCCAACGTTCGGCGTACCATCGTTTCACAGTTGCCGGGGATGTTCTCAGGGTCTGCCATATCTCCATCAAGGGTACAAATGCGTCGGAGGCCAACGCCCTCTTCGGGGCAAGCGTGCCCATCACGGCGCCACTGCCCAAGAAGGGTTCATAGTACGTTCCGAAGGTTTCAGGGAAGTAGGCGGCTATCTCGTGGGCAAACCGTTGCTTGTTGCCAATCCACTTCAGCAACTGGGTCTTGAACGGCTTGACCCTCCGAACCGCCTCCTCGTCCTCGAACAACCACTGCTGTTTCATCGTTGTCGCTCCTAACTGCCGGGGGACTGCCACCTGCTGTATATCCTATTTTCGGATATGTGTCAAGCGGCAATCCGGCAGGTTTTTTTTCTCATTAACGACGGGCTGCCGACCGATGATGCCGAAAGTGGGACATTTTACCCATTTTCCCAGAACTGCCTATGGCCAAACGATACCCCCAGGAAGGGCAGGATGTTCTGTTGGCTCTTCTGCGCCAAGTTCGTACAGACGCCGGTTTACGTCAAGTCGACCTGGCCGGGCGCCTTGGGCAGCCCCAGTCGTTCGTCAGCAAGTACGAGTCGGGCGAACGTCGTTTAGATATACTGGAATTGTGTTCAGTATGCAAGGCGGTGGGGGTGCCCCTTCAGCAGTTCGCAGCCATGCTGGAGGAACGACTGCGGTGAAACCCGATAAACGATTCGAGCACCTCCCCAAACACTTCTGGGCGAATGTGCGGAACCATTAGCCAGAAGCTTGGCTACACGGAACGGGGCAAACGGCTCATCAGGATTCCATCGCCGGCTGAAATGCGCGGAGCGCTCGAGTCGCTCGCGCTCAAGTCGGACCATTTGGTTGATGCGAACGGACGTGCCACCGAATTCGGCGAAACCCTACATGCCTATTACCGCTTTCGGGCAGACGTCCTCAATACCGTCGTAGAGCCACAATTGCAAACCGCGCAGCAGGCAGCCAAGTTGTTCGCCCAGTACAAACGGCATCTTCGCCCGTCGTGCCCCATCCCTATGAACAAGCAGAAGGGGGAGAAGAAGGCTGAAGCCTACTTCACGGGCCTGATCAATATGCTCATCGAGGCCAACTTGGGCGGGTATTCTTGTGACTACGACCCGCGTCAGTTGACGACTGTCACTGTGCAAGACGTTCCACTGCGCACGCTCGCTCGCCGAGTCGACGGCGCCTTTCCCAGCGTCGTGAACCCGATCGCTGTATGGGAAATCAAGGAGTATTACTACACGACGACGTTCGGGAGTCGCGTGGCCGATGGTGTGTACGAAAGCCTTCTCGACGGCATGGAGTTGGAGGAACTGCGGTTACACGAGGGAATCGACGTGAAACATTACCTCATGGTGGACGCCCACTATACGTGGTGGGACTGTGGGAAGCCGTATCTTTGCCGCCTCGTCGATATGCTCCACATGGGCTATGTGAACGAAGTGCTGTTCGGCCGTGAGGTCGTCTGCGAGATACCCCGGATCGTCAAGCAGTGGATTGCTGCCGCCAAGAAGGCCGGACTCAAGAAGTAGCGTATCGGTGCCCCGTGGCCCGCAGCCCGCTGCTTCATCCGGCCCTCGATGACGCCCGCCAAGTCGCCCCGGAACGGCTACCCCAGCCGCGCTCGGATTTCCTCGGCGCAAGCGTCTTTCGGCACGCGCCACTGCTCGAGCGTATCGCGGTCGCGGATGGTGACCGTGCCGTCGGCCAACGTTTGGCTGTCAACGGTGATGCAGAAGGGCGTTCCGGCCTCGTCCTGGCGGCGGTAGCGGCGGCCGACGGCGCCTTTCTCGTCGTAGAAGACGGGAAAGCACGGTTTCAGCGTGGCGTAAATGTCCTTGGCAATTTCCGGCATCCCGTCCTTCTTCACCAGGGGGAAGACGGCCGCCTTGATCGGCGCCAGCCGGGGGTGCAGCTTGAGAAACACCCGCTTTTGGGGGGCGCCCTTCTCGTCGGGCTGTTCGTCCTCGTTGTAGGCCTCGCACAGGAAGGCCAGCGCGGCGCGGTCGGCGCCGGCCGACGGCTCGATCACGTGCGGGACGAACCGCTCTTTGCTCTCGTCGTCGTAGTAGCTGAGGTCCTTGCCGCTGCCGCGGTAGCGGGGCCGGCCGTGCTCGTCGGTCTCGACGGCGAAGCCGTCCCCGGCGCGCACCAGCTTGCCCTCCATGTGGCTGCGCAGGTCGAAGTCGCCGCGGTGGGCCACGCCCTCCAACTCGCCGAACTCGCCCGGCGCCAGGAACGGAAACGCGTACTCGATGTCGGCCGTGCCGCAGGAGTAGTGGCTCAGTTCGTCCGGGTCGTGGTCGCGCAGCCGCAGCCGCTCGCCGGCCAGCCCGAGTTCCACGTACCACTGGAACCGCCGGTCGCGCCAGTATCGGTACCAGGCAGCGGAACTATCGGGCCGGCAGAAGAACTCGATTTCCATCTGCTCGAACTCGCGGGAGCGGAACGTGAAGTTGCGCGGGGTGATTTCGTTGCGGAAGCTCTTGCCGACCTGCGCGATGCCGAACGGCACCTTCAGCCGGGTGGAATCGAGCACATTCTTGAAATTGACGAAGATGCCCTGGGCCGTCTCGGGGCGGAGGAACGTCTTGCTCGATTCGTCGCGCACCGCGCCGGTGTAGGTCTCGAACATCAGGTTGAACTCGCGCGGCGCGGTGAGCGTGCCGAGCGACTTGGCGTCGGGCCCGAGCACCCGCGACGTGTCGCCCACCTTGTCCAGCGTGGTCACGCCCGGCTCCCACCGCAGCCGGTCCTTGTCCTTCGCCCGCAGCTTGAAGAACTTCAACGCCTTCTGCTCGATCTCGGCCGCGGCGTCATCGCCCGACTGGTAGCTGGTCACGAACACCCGCTGGGCGTCGTACTCGACCCAGCGCCCGGCGATCTGGTCGTACCGGTAGCGGCGGTTCGACTCGCGGCAGTCGACGAAGTAATCGAGGAACAGGTCGTAATGGCCGGAGCATTTCCACACCTGCGGGTGCATGATGATGGTGCA
>SKJM01000162.1 GCA_007122045.1 Planctomycetales bacterium
AGGCCGGGGCGGAGGACCGGCTGGGCCGCGTCGAGCGACGGCTTGAGAAGGTTGAACAGCGGCTCGAAAAGGTCGAGCAGAGGCTGGACCGCGTCGAGCGACGGCTTGAGAAGGTCGAGCAGCGACTGGAACGGCTGGAAGAGGTGGTCCAGGAGTTGGTCCGGGTTCAGCTTCTGATGGAACGGCGCCTGACGAGGGTCGAAGACAAATTGGGCGAGTTGGACGGCTCGGTGCTCGAAATGCAGTTCGACCGGAAGGCGCCGGCCTACTTCGGCCGTTGGCTGCGGCGTCCGCAAGTGATCGGCCACGAGCAGCTTTGGGACCGACTGGAGCCGCATCTCAGTGCGGAGGAGCGGCAGGACGCCTTGCTGATCGACTTGGTGGTCGAGGGCCGACTTCGCGACGAGCCTGAGTCGGTGCTTTGCTATCTGACGGTTGAGGTTTCGTCCGTCTGCGATTGGAGCGACGTGGAGCGGGCCGCGCGGAGGGCCAGGCTGTTCCGCCAGGCCGGTTTGCCGGCCCTGCCCGCCGTGGCCGGCCGGAGCATTACCGATACGGCCCTCGCCGTCGCCCAGGAGCATGGCGTCGTTGTGGTGGACGACGGCCGCGGACGGTTTTGGGACGAGGCGCTCGCCAAGTGGCCTGCCGATCCATTGCAATAGTGCATTGCAATCGTTCTGCCGTCACCGCCACCACAGCCGCCCGGTACGGTGCACGTGTTCGAAACCCGCATGGCCGGGGAAACCGATGAGCGTGGCCAGCACCAGCATGCTGGCCACCACCGCGGCGGCGAGCCACCACGTGCGGTGTCGGGGGCTCCACAGCGCGCGGGCGTACAGCACGCCGAATCCGAAGCCGGCGCCGTGGGCGATGTTGGCCACCCGCAGGATGTTCGCATAGGTCAGCACGATGCACAGGAAGAACCAGCCGAGCAGAATCTGGGACGTGTACCGGTCGCACACGGCGTACAGGTCGGGGTGCCAGCGCCGGCCCATCCAAACGAGGCCGAACAGCCCGTACACGATACCCGAAAGCCCCACGATCATGATCGGCTGCTCGCGGTGGTAACTGCTAATGGAGTACTCGGGCATCATGGAGACGTATCCGAGCAGGACCATCAGCCCGAACATGCGGTAGGAGCCCAGCCGCAACTCGAGCGCGATTCCGAAGAGCAGGAGCCAGTACAGATTGAAGGCGGCGTGGAGCAAGTTGGCATGCATCAGGCTGGTGGTGAACGGCCGCCACAACTCGCCCGCCCAGAGGCGAGGCAGGATGCCCAGCAGGTCGTTGTACATCGCCACCCGTCGCATGCCGCTCTGCATGTCGTCGAGCAGGAAGGCGATTTCCAGGGCGGCGGCCGCGGCGGCCACCAGCAGGGTGGCCGGGGTCCGGTTGAAGTCGAGCTGTGGAAAGGCGGTCATGGGCCCCAGTGTAGCGGTTTGAAACCGGGGAGCCAACCGCCCACTGGGCGAAGGGGACCGTCTCCTGGAAACGGGTAACCGTTCACGGGGGACGGTCCCCGCCGGCCGGTGAACGGTTACGGGAACGGTTACCTGCTCGGGCAATCTCGATATAATGGTGGAATGCGAACCATCGCCATCATGAATCAGAAGGGCGGAGTGGGGAAAACCACCACCGCGGTCAACCTGGCCGCCGGCCTGGCCGCCGCCGGTCGCCGCGTGTGCCTGGTCGACCTCGATCCGCAGGCGCACGCGACCCTCCACCTGGGGCTGGACGTCGCGGCCGGACAACCGTCCATCTACCAGGTGCTTGTGGGCGACGCGGCGTTCTCCGAGGCGTGCCGGCCGGCCGGCGAACGGCTGGTGGTGGCGGCCAGCGCGATCGACCTGGCCGCCGCGGAACTGGAACTGGCCGAACGCGACCGCCGCGAACTGGTCCTGCGCGACAAGCTGCAAGCCGATCCGCCCGACGCCGAGTACCTGCTGATCGACTGCCCGCCGTCCCTCGGGCTCCTCACCCTCAACGCCCTGGCGGCAGCCGGCGAGGTGCTCATCCCGTTGCAGCCGCAGTTTTTGGCCTTGCACGGGCTGGGAAAGCTGCTGGAGACGATCCGCGCCGTTGCGGGGCGGCTGAACCCTCGCCTGCGACTGACCGGGGTGGCCTTCTGCATGTACGACACGGGCACCCGGCTGGCCACCGAGGTCCGCCAGGACGTCGAGGCGTTCTTCCAGGCCGCCCGCGGGAGCGGTACTCCCTGGGCGAAGGCGGTCGCGTTTCGCACCCGCGTCCGACGGAACATCCGGCTGGCCGAGGCGCCGAGTTTCGGGCAGTCGATCTTCCAGTACGCGCGCACCTCGCACGGGGCGGAGGACTACCGGGCACTTGCCGAAGAGTTGCTGCGAACGCCGTAGGTTACTCGGCCAAGGCCGTTTCACGCTCGAAACGCTCGACCAGCGAGCAGCCCGGCTCGGCCAGCTTCAAGACGGGCGCGAACTCGCAGAACTGCTCGTCGACCTGCCGTAGTAAGTCTGCCAGGCTCAGGGTTCCTCGGCAGGCCGACTCCTGACAGAGCAACTCCAATTGCCGGCACTCGTGCCACTCGGCGTCGGCTACGGCCGGAAGGAGGGCCGAAAGGGCGACCGACCACCGGGCCGGGTCGGCATGGGGATCGGCCGCGAGTTGTTCGACCTCGTGATGGTGCTCGATCAGTTCCGCAAAGGCATCGGGCAGCTTCCACTGCCTGACCATCATGCCCGCTGCCTCGGCGTGGGTCCAGCCCAGCACGCGCCGTTCGAGTTCCGAGAGCCGAACCTTTCCGCCGTCCCGCGATTCGATCAGTTTCGTATACGCCTGCGCCATCTCCTTGGCCAGCAGCGGAACGGCCATGTCTTGCAGCAACCCCGCCGAAAACGCGTCTTCCGGCTCCGCGGCGCCGAGGAGTTTCGCCATGTTGCGGGCGAACAGCGCCCGCCGCAGCGAGTCCTGCCAGAGCAGCTTCAGGTCGAACGGTCCGCACTTCGGATTCGGCATCAGGCTGAACACCGCGCTCCACAGGGCGAAGTTCTTGATCGTGCGGACGCCCACCAGCGCGAGCGCCAGCTTCACGCTCGATATCTCGTGCGAAAAGCCAAAATAGGACGAGTTGACGAAGCGCAACACCTGCCCCGCCAGCCCCGGGTCCGACTCGATCGGCAAGGCGAACTCCGCCGGACCGTTGTCCCCGTCCTGCGAAAGTTCGAGCAGCGCGATCGCGCTTTGCGGTAAGGCGGGTAGTTGGGCTCCGGCCAGCACGCGCTCCAGGTCAACGGCAGACGACGGTACGGCAGTCATGGTTCCGAAGAATCCTGCAATCGGTTCAGACGGCACCCCGGGCATCGGCCCCGGGGGCGGCAAGCGGCAAGCAACGCGTTTGCCACCTCAAGCCTAGGTCATGATCGGCTCTCAAGCAAACCGGTCGTAACCGGTCGTAACCGGTCGAAGGAATCGCAATCGTCAACGGGTGCGGGGGAGTGCCCGGTGCACGTCGCCCAAACGCAACGTCCCGCGACGGGCGTGTTGCCGATTCGCCACGGCGCCCGGGAGTGTCGCCGGCCCGTCGAAATGACCCATCTGCTTTCCTGGCAATCACTTACGCCATCTGCCCGCCGGCGGGCGCGGCTTGGCCCGCCGGTTGCATCGCGTTGGCGCCTGGAAAGCCGTTCGAACGTTCCCGGCCGGGGAGCGGAGCTGAATGGCGGTTGCCCTATTCTTCCAAGGCCCGTCGATGCGTCTTGCCGTACCGATCGTTGCGTTGCTTCTGGTTGCAGGCTGGTTCGCGTGCATCTTCCCGGAGCCGTCCGACCGTGGTCTTCCGCCGCGCGGCGGCGACACCCGCTGGCGACGAACCGTCGCAGGGTGGGAGCGTACGGATTCGTGGCAGCCGTCCTTGCGCCGCCGGCCACCCGTGCCCCACCCGGCAATCGTCGCCCTGTGGCAGGTGCTGGTGGCGGCAACGATCGGCGTGGCGGCCGCCCCAGCCGAGGCAACTGGCGCCCGGCCCAGTTGGAGTCCCAGCTTTCGCCGGTCAGTGCTTCCAGCCGGCTTGAGCCGGGACGCCAACTCCCTATAGGCCGGCCTCGCGGGTGTGCAGAAGTGGGGTGCCGCACCACCCGCTCAGCGACCTTGGGCCGCTTCTTGCCAATGCGATGGAGAAAAACGCTATTTTGGGTGGCGTATACCCATGCCCAGATGGCCATTTTCCATCAGGATACCCCCCCAAAGGAGTACAATCCGGCCTGGATTCGGCTGCGAGAAGCGTTGACCGATTCCCCACATGTCGGTACAGTACGCCGGAATTTCGCGCGTCCCCGCTGTAACGTTTGCCAAGTCGGCGGCGCGGGCGGCCTCGTCCACCGCATGGAAAGGGGATCGTCCCGATTCCGTGGCCGCGATGGTAGGACGACCGGCTGAGTTCCCGCGAGGGCGCCGAAGTGGGGGGATAACCCCCGTAAACGGTCATTTCCCGCCCATGGAAGGGCTCCGTATGGAAGCCACGCTCGACGCTGCCCGACAGTTCACCAAGGAACGAACGCCGGCCTGGCACGGCCTGCCCGCCCGGATGCGCGTGCTGAGCATCACCACCCGCCGTCGCACCGGAAGCTGGCTTGCCGAAGCCCTGGCTGCCGACAGCGCCTCGGAGGTGCTGCTCGAGGAGGCGATCGGCGCGGCGCCCGGGCTGGCCCGGCTACGCGACGAGGTGTTCGACGCCGTACTGGTAACGCATGAGCCGAGCGAGCTGGACGCGCTGGGGCTGATTGAGGGCTACCGGGCGGGGGGCGCGACCGAGCCGATCATCGTGCTGGGCACGCAAAGCGAGCCGGAAATCTCCGCCCTCTGCTACGAAGTGGGCGCCGACGGGTATCTGTGCGTCAATACGGCCACCACGCGCAACCTCATCTGGCTCACGGCCCGCGCCGTCCAGCGCCACCAACTGATCCGGCAGAATCAGCGCCTCGCCCAGGCCGAGCAGACCCGCATTCAGCGCGAACATGACGAAGCCGAACGCCTGTTGGGCCAACAGCGGGCGCTGATTGCCGACATCGAGCGGTTTCGCCCCCCCGAGGTCCCAGTCGACGCCCCAAGCACCGGCGCACCGGCCGAGCCCTTCCCCCTGCCCGAGCCCCTCCTGCGCCACTACCGCGAACTGTTGCGGACCTACGTGATCATGGGGTCGGGCAACCTGGCCGGCGAACTGGGGCGATTGGCCCACTTGCTCATCGCCGCGGGGCTCTCTGCCCGCGAAACGCTCCAACTCCACCTGGCCGTGGTGGAAGAACTGGTGCGCGGCCTCGGCGCCCGAAGCGCCCGCCACGTGATGAATCGGGCCGACCTGCTCGTGCTCGAAGTGATGGTCCACTTGGCCGAGGGCTACCGCCACCGGTACCGCGAACGCGTCGACCCGCGGCGGCAGATGCTCCTGCCGGGCTTCGAATCGGCTACCGCTTAATGAGCGGCACGAACTTCCGTTCGCTGGGGCCGAGGTAAAGCTGCCGGGGGCGGTGAATGCGCGACCCCCCCGAATCGGTGTGCATCTCGCGCCAATGGGCAATCCAGCCGGGCAGCCGCCCCAACGCGAACAACACCGTGAACATGTTGTTCGGAATCCCCATCATGCGGTAAATGATGCCCGAGTAGAAGTCGATGTTCGGGTACAGCTTCCGCTCGATGAAGTACGGGTCCTTCAGTGCCACTTCCTCCAACTCCTGGGCAAGCTCGAATACCGGATCTTCCCTGCCGTACCGCTCGAAAAGCTGGTGGCATATATTCTTGACCACCTTGGCGCGCGGGTCGTAGTTCTTGTACACCCGATGCCCGAAACCCATCAGGCGGAACGGATCGTTCGGGTTCTTGGCTCGGTCGACGTACTTGCCCAGGTCCCCCCCGTCGGCGTGGATCTGCTCGAGCATCTTGACACAGGCTTCATTGGCCCCTCCGTGCAATGCCCCCCAAAGAGCGTAAATGCCGGCCGAGATGCTCGAAAACAGGTTCACCGTGCTGGACCCCACCATGCGCACGGTCGACGTGCTGCAGTTTTGCCCGTGGTCGGCGTGGAGCACCAGCAGCGCGTTCAGCGCAACCACGAAATCGGGGTCTACATGGTACCGCTCGCTGGGTACGGCGAACATCATGTTCAGGAAGTTCTGGCCGTAGGAAAGATGATTCTGCGGGTAGACGAACGGCTGCCCAATCGACTGCTTGTAGCTGAACGCGGCGATGGTCGGCATCTTGGCCATCATGCGATGGATGGCCAGTTCCACCTGCGCGGGATCGTTCGGCTCCAGCGAATCGGGCGAGTAGATGGCCAACGCTCCCACCACGGAACCCAGGATCGCCATGGGATGGGCCTCGGGCGGGAAGCCGGCGAAGATCAGTTTCATCCCTTCGTGCAGCAGCGTGTGCGAGCGGATGTTCCGCCGAAACTCCTCAAGCTGCTCGCCGGTCGGCAGTTCGCCGTAGATCAGCAGGTACGACGTCTCAGTGAAGTCGCACCGCTCGGCAATCTCTTCGACCCGATACCCCCTGTAGCGAAGTACGCCGGCCTCCCCGTCAATATACGTGATATGGCTCTTCGTGGAGCCCGTATTCGCATAACTGTCATCCAGCGTGATGTACCCCGTATCGCGGTACAGCTTCGTGATGTCGATCGCCCGGTTCCCTTCGGTGCCCACCAAAACGGGCAGTTCGAACTCGCCGCTATCGAGGGTTAACTTGGCCGTCTTTGCCATCTTGTTCTCCTTTTCCAAGTGCACTGTGAAGCACCCGCTCCCGTGGCGCAGCCCCGAGAGTCTACCACGGTGCAGCCGCCGGAGGCAAGGGTGGGCAGCGGCGCGTTGACTACCGGCCCGCACTCGATCATACTCTGCCTATCTGGGCGATTCACCGTTCACAAGGGAGACCGACCGATGAAGAGACTGCTGAAGGGTGTGGTTCTGGGATTGCTGGTGCTTTGTTCGACCGTGGCGCGGGCCGAACTGAGGCTGCCCGCCCTGTTCTCCTCGGGAGCAGTGCTCCAGCAGGGCACCGATGTGCCCGTTTGGGGCTGGGCCGATGCCGGCGCCGAGGTCCGGGTGACCTTCGCCGGACAGACGAAAACGGCCACCGCCGATGCGGACGGCCGCTGGCTGGTCCGGCTCGAAGCGCTGCCGGCGTCGCGCGAACCGGACGTGCTGCGGGTCGCCGCGGGCGAATCGGACATCGCCGTCGAGAACGTGCTGGTGGGCGAAGTGTGGTTCTGCTCCGGCCAATCGAACATGGAATGGCCGATCGCCCGATCGCTGCTGCCCGAACACATCGACCCCGACGCCCATCCCACCATCCGGCATATCAAGGTGCCCCGCCTCCGCGCCGGGCAACCGGCCGACGACTTCCAGGGTTCGTGGCAGGTGTGCACCGCCGCAACGGCGCCCGGCTTCACGGCCGTGGGATTCTTTTTCGCGTACTCGCTCCAGAAGGAGTTGGACGTTCCGGTGGGCCTGATCAACTGCAGTTGGGGGGGCACGCGCATCGAGCCCTGGACCCCGCCGGCCGGCTTCGACCTGGTGGAAGAACTCGACGCCGCGGAACTGGCCGACCGCTCGACGATGTACCACGGCATGGTGGCCGCGGTACAGCCTTATGCCGTCCGCGGCGCGTTGTGGTACCAGGGCGAATCGAACGGGGCGGAAGGCGAGTCGTATTTCTGGAAAATGAAGGCCCTCGTCGGCGGCTGGCGCGCCACGTGGCAACAGGGCGAATTCCCGTTCTACTTCGTCCAGTTGGCCAATTTCCGGGCACCCAATCCCGACCCCGCCGGCGGCGACGGCTGGGCCCGGCTCCGCGAGGCGCAGCTCCGCGCGGCCTGCGAGGTGCCCCGGACCGGCATGGCGGTGATCATCGCCATCGGCGAGGCCGACGACAT
>SKJM01000732.1 GCA_007122045.1 Planctomycetales bacterium
CATCGGTCATGTCGATCACGGTGGTGTAGTCCGCAAGTGCCCGCTCTGTTTCACGTCTTTCGCTGAAGATCAGCCCTCGATTGACAAGGGCCATGGCACGAACCTCGGCTGGCGCCTCGGGGGTTTTGGTAAGGGCCGTGTAGTCCGCTAGTTGGTGTTCTACGTTACCTTGCTGTCCGAAGGTCAGGCCTCGAAAAAAGAGTGCTTTCGCCTTCTGATCCGGCGGTGCATCGGCCATATCGATCACGGCCGTGCAGTGCGCCAGCGCGCGATCCACGTGGCCCCGCTGACCGAAGGCAAAACCGCGATTCAAGAGCGCTCTCGCCTTGAGTTCTGCCGAGGCATGGACCATATTGATGACACCTCCCCAGTCTGCCAATGCGTGCTCTACGTCACCCCGCCAACTGAACAACATACCTCGATTGTAAACAGCCCTTGCCTTTTGCTCCGCTGGCAAGTCGTCCGAGTCGATGACCCGACATAGCATCTCCATACACTCTTCGTACTTTCCGCTTAACGCAAGGGCCTCGGCGATCAGCACACTGGCAGACAATGGATCGATGACGTTCAACTCGTCGCACAGCTCCAGGGCTCTATCGAACTGCTGCTTGCTGAGGCTCTCATTGATATCCTCGTTCAGAGTTGCTCTCAGGAACTCTGCGATGCCCGTCTCGCTTTCCAATGCCGCAGCCCGGTACGCATCGCCGCGAGAAGGCGGCCCGGCCGGCGGAATCACGCCCGTTCGCAAGTACGATTCGGGAAACCATGCCCGCAGGAACCTGGCCACCAGGCGCAAGGGACGGCCGCGCTGGTTCTTGACCTCGAGGCAGAGCCGCATCAACGGTTCGGCCATCTCGTAGAACGACTCCTTGCCGCGCCTCTCGGATTGCACGTAACCCCTCTGCTTCAGATGCCCCAACTGCTTGGAGCACGTGCCTTCGGCAATAAACGTCTCCTCGGCAATTCGCTTGACCGTCATCGCGCCGTCGGCGTTGCACAGGCATTGCACGATTCGGGCCTGCTGCGGCGGCAGCGAGCGAACCCGCTCCTGGAAATACGGCGTGAGGTCTTCGGCCAGGCCCTCGAACGCCGCGACGAGGTCGTCCAGCGACTGCTTTGTCAGGAACTCGGCCAGGAGCACGTACATGCGATGGTTCCCGCCGGCCAGGTGATGCAAGGCGCGAATCCGGTAGCGTCCCTCCGCCGAGTCGAGGTACGCCACAAGCTCCCGGTTCCCCTGCTCCAGGCTGATCTTTCGGATCAGTTCGCGGGCGTCGTCGACCGCCAGGGGGCGAAGGTGCTGGATGTCGAAGAAGCCGAAAAACGCCTCGTCGCGGCGCGAAACCCCGGCGAACAATCGCTGCGACGTGGCCAGCGTCGCAATGCGCGGGTGTTCCTGCAGGAACGCCCGCCATTTCTTCTGACCCATGTCGCCCAGCCCGTCGAACGCCGCGTCGAGGTTCTCCATGATCAACAGGATGCTCCGTTGCCCCAACCGGCCGAGGATCGACCTCAATACCGATTCGGCCGCGTCGTCGGCACCGAGCCCGCGAACCGGCGCGCGGTAGTCGGCGGTGAACTCGGCCGGGTATTCGGCGGCCAACCGGTCGGCGATTCCGAGCGCGAGGTCGATCAGGCCCGTAAACGTGTCGTCCTCGCCCAGCCACGCTACCCGCATGGCATCCGACAGCTCGCTCCGCCGGCGCAATTCGTATTCGGCGAGGGCCACGAGGTGGGTCTTCCCGCTGCCGCGCGGGCCGACGAGCAGAATGTGATGCTTGTCGCCGGTGGACATGCTGCGGGCGAGGCGCTCGACGATCTTCTCGAGCAGCCGCTCGCGCTGCACGAAAATGCGTTTGAGCACCTCGCGGTCGGTATTGCTGGGTGTATACGCTGAGATGACTGTTCGCCGTTTCATGAGGAAAGCCCCTGGGCCAGAACCCACCATTGCCGGATCAAGGGAAAGCGAAACGCGTAGCGTTTTTCCGAATCGCTGGTCAGGTAGTGATCCTGGGCAAGCGAGTTGAGCAGCCGGACGATCTGGTTGCGATCATCCAGCGGCATCTGTGCTTTCATCGACGCCCACACCTCGTCGATCGTTTGCGGCGTTCGGGCAACGGCCAGGATATCGAGCATGGCACGCGCAAGGCTTGCGTTCAGAATCGGTTTCCCATTGGCATCGGTAGACGAACCCGGGTAGTAGATCTCCAGCCGAGAGCGAAAGTGCTCCATCTCCCATGCGTCGTGGTCGTCGGTCATTTGCTGCCGGACGACCTGGCGCGCGTGTTCGATGGAAACGGGACTTTCCAACTCGGCCAGGCGCGACACGACCCTTTCAAGATAGAACGGCACCCGATCCGTCAGCGCGGCCAACTCGCCGGGAAGCCGTTCCCTGTCGGCCTCGACAACCTGAACGTCTTCGGTGTCCAGCAGGCGCTTGGCCAACGTGACGGCGTCCGACAGGGCTAATGCCTCGATCGGGACCAGAGGCATGTCGTTGACCGGCTCGCTGGCGAGCCCGGCGCCCTTCAAATCGCGCAGCACGTGGTGCAGGCCGACGGAGCCGGCGAAGATCATGCGCAGGTTCGCGTGCTCTTGTCGCATCGCTCGCAGGGTGTCGAGGATCTCCAGTGCCGCATGATCTTGCGTCCCGGCTCGTTTCTCTTTCGCCGCGATTTTCTGGAGCATGTAGGGAAGCTCGTCCAGGAGCAGCACGATGAGCGTATCGGCGTTATGACGGCAAGCACCATCGGTCGTTTTTTCCACGGCCGCCTTCCATCCGATTCCGTTTCGATGGGGGATCTTGACCACGCCGGCAATTTCGACCCCGCCGATTTCCGTCAGAAAGGTTCGAAACCAGTTCGCTGCTTTCCGCTTTCTCGAAAGCCATGGCCACATTTCCGTGAGCAGTACCTCAGTGAACCTTCGCGGCGAATCGACCTTTTCCAGATCAACGAAGATCAGGGCAGTTCCGGACCTTGGCTCGGCCAGCATCTTCCTCATCACGGTGGTTTTGCCGATGCGTCTTTCCGCGGTGAAGCGGAGCGACCGTGACTGCAGATTCTTCCATACGCGTTCAATCAAGGAGTCTCTACCCACCACTTTGTGGGGCGCTATCTGAATTGCCATTTCGGGTCTCCTATCGCTGCAACACGAGAACGTACGACATTATTATCGTACGATAGATTTGTCGTACGTCAATAGCATCGTACGACTGAGGAGGCGAATTTCGTCGAAATCCCCGTATTTCCCCCCCTTTGTGGGTGTAGGTTCCGCGAATTCTGTACTGGACGGGGGGGCATAATTCCCTCGGGGTGGCCGTTCGTCTCCTTTCCCGAGTAGCATGGTGCGCGGTCAAGGGGGCGACGGTGCGGCACGCTTCGATCCGATCCCCGGCCGAGACGGCGGGGTACCAGCGTTTGCAGCGGCCCGGCGGGGCTGGGAATGGATTGCCGGGGCCGTTGTGCACGGGTTGCGCGTCGGTAGCGGCCGAGACCGCGCCGCCGCTCGCCCTCGGGGCCATATTCCACGACCGTTGCGGAGCATCGCTACACGTTGTTTACGAAGACGCCGTGGCCGGGGCTGTCGTCGTTACTCTGCGGTGCGCATGAGCGCGCGGAACCCGGCTTGGATGAAGTGGACGTCGAAGGTCAACGCTTCGCGAATCTCGGCCTGTCGCCTGACGACGAAGGGGAAGCATTCGACCAGCCCCCCACTCTTTATCTTTTCCCCGCTTACGTAGAGGGCGAGGTTGGCAGCGGAATCTTCTGGGGCGGCAACCGAATCTCGCGGAGCTTCGCCGTGATGCCGGTTCGGGGCCGGCCCTGCCGGCGCGGCAAACTCGCGAACAGCGCCGCTCGCGGGAAACTGCTGGCTGCCGGAATATGCCTACGCTATAATGGGGCGCGTACTGGCCCATCATGGGCTCCGCCGGCGGGGGCCGGTGGAGGGAGAAAATCCGAAAGGGAGGCATCATGAAACGATCTGCAATCTGCTACCGAGGGGCCGTCGCGGGAATCTGTCTCGTGCTCGGCTGGGGCACGTTCCTGCCGGCCGGCGAGGTCGAGGAGGGGTTCGTGTCGATGTTCAACGGCAAGGACCTGACCGGCTGGGAAGGACTGCCGGGCTGGTGGGAGGTGCGCGAGGGGGCGATCGTCGCCGAGAGCACGCCCGAGAAGCCGAGCCCCACCCATTATCTTTATTGGAAGGGCGGCGAGCCGGCCGATTTCGACCTGCGCGTCCGCTACCGCATTTCGGGCAAGGGCGGCAATTCCGGCATCCACTTCCGCAGCGAGCCCCGCCCGAACTTCGACATCTGGGGCTACCAGGCCGATTTCGACACCAACCACGACTACACGGGCTACCTGTACCAGCACGGGCGGGGGCTGGTGGCCGGCCGGGGGCAGGAGGTGGTGATCGACGAAGCCGGACGGAGGACGGTCACCACGTTCGCCGAGTCGGACGAATTGCTCGAGGCGGTCCGGGACGACGACTGGAACGAGTACCGCATCCTGGCCCGGGGGCGGCGCATGATCCTGTGGATCAACGGCGTGCGGATGTGCGAGGTGGAAGACCACGAGCCGAAGTACGCGCTGCCGAAGGGCATCATCGGCTTGCAGATGCACGCCGGGCCGCCGATGAAGGTCGAGTTCAAGGACCTGCGGATCCGGGAGTTCTAGGCGGGGGGCATCCGCCGGCGTTCCCCGCCATGCTTCTACGCGGCCCGCTCGAAATCGAAAGCGCCGCGGCCTGCTGGAAGAAGGCCGGGGCGGCGGGCGCGTTGCCCGCCGCCGCCGGCTCGAAATCGGTCGTCCTCCGCGAGTCGCGGGGGCTCCGGCGTTGCTCGGGCGGCGTCCGAAGGGTTCCGCCCGCCTGGTCTTGCAACCCTTCCGCTTACGGAGCGTACTTCACGGTGCAGCCGTAGGCCTGCGTCTTGGGCACGCTGATTTCCTCGTCGGCAAGCAGCTCGGTGAGCGCCTGATCGACGTAGTTCAGGTCCTCACCCGCGGCGAGCTTGCTTCCGTCGCGGTCGTCGTCAATCGCGCCCTGGTAGACGACCTGGTGGTCTTTGTCGAGCACGAACATGTGGGGCGTGTGCGTTGCCCCGTACGCCTTGCCCACCTCGCCGGTGCGGTCGTTGAGCACGGGATAGGGCAGGTTGTACTTCTCAACGTGCACCTTGTCGTGCTCGACCGGCTCGTTGTGGTTCGTGTTGATGGCCAGCCAGACCACGCCCTTTTCCATCCACTTCCGGGCAACCGACTGCATGTTCTCCGCCTGGTAGTGGCGCCTGGGCCAAGGGCAGGTCCAACTGGTCCATTCCAGGACGACCACTTTGCCCTCGAAATCGCTCAGCGACACCTCCTCGCCATCCTGGTTGTTCAGCGTGAATCCTTTCACTTCGTCGGCGCCCGCGCGCAGCCCGAGCATCAGCACGCTCGCTGCGACGATTGCCGTGACCATAAACTGCTTCTTCATCTCTGACCTCCTCCACTGTGTTGAAGTGTTGCGTGCCACGGCCCGGGCCCGCCCGGAACGACCGGGCGGCCGGGACCGAGCATCCCAAAGAAAGCCTCAACGTTCCACCGTAGCCCACTTTGGCTTCGGCGTCATATTATAAGCGGGCGGGCAACCCTAAGTTATGGGGGGGCGCTATGCGCCGCCAGGGTTATCCTGGACAAATTGCTTTCTCGGTCGCGATAATTCGGGCAGTTTCCCCCTGAACGGCGACCTTCTCGCGAATGGTGCAGCCCTCCGTTCGTGGGATGTTCCAACCCTGGGACAATGTCGGGCCCGATCCAGATCGACTGGTTTTTGCCTCGGCTGAGTACCAGCGAGATGCTTTGGGGGGACGGACGGCTTGTGCCCCCGCCGGGTAATTGGGACCACCTCAATATTAGAAGGAGACGCATTATGAACGCCCGTTACGGTTGGATTGTCGTTGTTGTCCTGCTGGTTTGGAGGGGGACTGCCGCCGGGGAGGATGCGCCGCGGGCGATCCGCCGCTCCGACGTCGTGTTCATGTACGATAACCCGGAAATGTACGAGCCATACGGCTGCACCGTGATGGGCTGGGCCGGGTGGGCGAATCGGGAGCACATCGGGCGGGCCCGCGAGCGCGGCGTGCGGCTGTTTTCGGTAAGCGTCGGCTTCCGCACCGAGTTCCGCGGGATGATCGACTTCAGCGACGATTTCCTCGACGCCGCCTGCCGCAACTTCGCCGGCGAGCCGTTCATCGTGCCCTGGCTGTGGGACCACGAGCACAAGGGCCAGCCCGCCTGGCACTTCTGCACCAACAGCCCCCTGTTCAGGGAGTTCCTGTACAGCCGGCTTCAGCAGCGGATGGCCCAGGAGCCCGACGGGCTGCACATCGACGACTACGAAGGCACGGCGGGCATGGTCACCTGGCAGCAGGCCTGCTTCTGCCGGCACTGCATGGCGGGCTTCCGCGATTACTTGAAGAACCTGCCCGCAGACCGCCGGGCCGACCTGGGGATCGGCGACCTCGACGGGTTCGACTATCGGCAGTTCCTGCTCGAGCAGGGCGTAACGGCCGACGACTACAACCGGCGGCGGGCGTCGCTCCCGCTGGCCGGCGAGTTCCTCGATTTTCACGTCCAGGCCGTCCACCAGTTTGTAGCCGAGTACCGCCGCCGCGGCGCCGAGCTGCGCGGCAAGCCCATCACGCTGAGCGTCAACTCGCCGCTGAGCCCCGCGCGGCGGCTGGTCATCGCGCCGCAGTTGAGCTACTTCTGCTGCGAGATCGGGCACGCGGCCGCGTCGCGGCAGTCGCCCACGCACCCGATTTACATCTACAAGCTGGCCGACGCGGTCGACCGGCCGGTGACGGCCACGGCCAGCGGCCACGATTGGTCGTACGTGTCGGAGCACAATCTGACGGGGCTCATTCGCCACTGGGCGGCGCTGAGCTACGCGCACGGGCACATGCTCATGGCGCCGCACCGGCAGTGGTGCTACACGCAGGAGAAGGGCACCCACTGGGCCGAATTCCCGGCGGAGGAGTTGGCCTGGGTGTACCGGTTCGTTCGCCAAAGCGAGCGGCTGCTCGACCGGTACGAGGCCGTGGCGCCGGTGGGCGTGGTGTACGACGTAGCGGCGCAGCGGCAGGGCCGGGCCGACATTCGCCCCATCGCCGTCGCCCTGGCCGAGCGGAACGTGCCGTTCACTATTGCGATGGCGGGCGACGACTGGCTGCCCGACTACCGGCTCAGCGCCGAGCAGCTTGCCGGCTTCCGCGCCGTCGTGGTGCCGAAGGATCTTGCCATGGACGCCGAGCAGAAGGGGCTGCTCGAGGCGGCGGCCGACGAAGGCCGCCTGCTGACCTGGCCCGACGATGCGAAGTTGGAAACGCTGCTGCCGTCGCCGGTCGTGGTGAAGGGCTCGGAGCACGTGGCGGTTGTGCCGCGAGCGGTTCCCGACGATTCGGCGGCGCCGGTGGTCGTCCACCTGGTCAACCGCAGGTACGACGGGCAGGCCGACGCCATGGTGCCGCAGCGCGACTTCACCGTGCGGCTGCGCGCCGACCTGTTCCCCGGCCGCACCATCACCCGGGCGACGCTGCACGCGCCGCGCGAGGAGCCGACCTCATGTACGCTGCGCACCGAGGGCGAGTACATCGAGTTGACCATTCCCCGGCTGGACCTGTGGGCGATTGTGGAGTTGGAAATGGCGGGATGAACTGAACCGTGCAGGAAGGGAGGACGACGATGCCCGGCATCTTCCCCCCTGCACCCCCTTGACTTACCTGCTGATCTCAGCTAGTCTCATGTGCGGGTGGAATTCCATCCGGAACCTTTGCTCCCGTTTGCAGGCTTGGTGGTGTAAACTGAAGTCAACA
>SKJM01000071.1 GCA_007122045.1 Planctomycetales bacterium
CATCGGCCCGTGGCCCGGTCCCTCGATCATCACCTGGCACCCGCGCTGCCGGGCGCGGCGTGCCAACTGGCCCATCACCTTCAGTTCGGCCAATTGCGCCTCGTCGGTGGCGTCGGCCAGGCAGCCCGGCCGCAGACCATCGCCGAGGCTCCAGGTGACGTCGTACTGCCGGAACACCTCGCAGAGATCGTCGAAGATCGTATAGAGGGGGTTCTCTTGGTTGTGGGCCGTCATCCACCGTGCCATCAGCGCCCCGCCCCGGCTGACAATGCCCGTAATGCGCCGTTCCGTCAGCGGGAGGTGCTCCTTCAGCAGCGCGCAGTGGACCGTCATGTAGTCGACTCCCTGCCGCGCCTGCCCCTCGACGACGTCGAGGAATTGTTGCGGGCGCATGTCGGCGATGTCGTCGAGTTGCTGGGCCACCTGGTAGACGGGCACGGTTCCTACGGGAACGTCCGCCGCGGCGATGATCCGCTCGCGCACGGCGTCGATCTCCTCGCCCGTGGAAAGGTCCATGACCGTGTCGGCGCCGTACTTGACGGCCGTGCGCAGCTTGTCCAGTTCGCCGCCGACATCGCCGGCCAGGGCCGATTTGCCGATGTTGGCATTGATCTTTGTCCGTGCGGCGATGCCTATTCCGATGGGACAAAGACCCTTCTGAATGTGTACGTGATTGGCTGGAATGACCATGCGTCCTCGGGCGACTTCCTCACGCACCCGATCTGCGGCAAGGGACTCCTGTTCCGCCACGAACTGCATCTGGGGGGTAATGGCCCCTTCCAGGGCCGATTGAAGCTGCGTCATAGAGAGGATGCTTTCCGCTTAGGGGAGGGACTCACCGGGCTCGGCACGCCGGCACGCGACGAACGCCTCGTCGACAGGTGGCTTATTGGGCGTTGTCGGTGCCCGCGCCGGCAAACAACTACCTATGCTATCCGAAGGCGGCTTTTGGTCAACCGGGCGGGAGGAAAAGACGGCACTTCTCGTGTGGACCGTGATTGTTTAGCTCCTGACCACGGCTCCGGCGGGGCAAGCCCGCAGGTGGCCTTTTGTGCACTCGAAACTACCAAGCTTGCGCATCCTTCCCAATATGTTTTTTCGTCAAATTTGAAGCAAACCTCAAGGTCGATGCAACCGGTGACGATAAGGACCAGCAAACACCGTTTTCTCGCTTGCCGCGCGCTCGATCCAGGCCGAACGGTGGCGAGGCGAGAATCCCTCCCAACCGACGGCTTCCTAGCATAGGTACCCGCCCATGTCGATGTCACAAACCGCCCTCAATTGGCAGGAACCCCGCAAGGTACCCGGCAACCAGCCGGAAGCGCCCCCGCCCCACGATTTTCCCGCCGAGCCTCGCACCCCCAGGCCGAGGGTGCTTGCTCGCTTCCCCGACCTCGACGCCCCGGAGCCGTCCCTTGAACCTGCTCCCGGCTTTCCGGAGTTGGGGGGACGGATCATCAATCAGAAGCTCGCTGGCCGGATTCTGGGGGGCATCGCCGTCGTGCTGGTCCTGGCCGCCGTCCTTCCGCTGGCGCTGCGACGCGACGGTTCGAAGGAGAATCCCGACGATCAGGCCGAGGCGAAACCCTCCTGGCAGCCGGAGAACCCGGCGCCGGATGCCGAGTTGGCGCCCGCCTGGAACAACGCCGCAACCCAGGTGGGGGAGAGGGCGCAGCCGCGGGAACGGGCATCGGTCGAGCCGGCACCGCCCTTGGAGCCCGAAGCACCGGCCGAGGGTCTGCCACCATCTCCTTTGCGCGACACCGAGCGGACCGCATCCCGGGAAGCCGAACCCCTGATGCCCGGACCCGATGCTCCCACGCCGACGGCGTGGCATAGGGAACCGGACGCGCCCGCCCATCCAGGGCAGTCGATTGCGCCGCGTACCGACGCCGGATTGGACCTCGCGCCGGGCGACCGCTCTGAGCGCTCCGACTGGGAGGAAGCCGACCGACGGTATCCCGGCCCCACTTCGACGGCCAACCGCGAAACGGCCATCCCCGAGGCCGACTCGCGGGGTGCGGGCCATCGCGACGCCTACCAGCCGGCCCAGCCCGAACCGTCCTACGGACGCGAACAAGGATGGGGTTCGGGCTACGATCCGCCCTCGCGCTCGGAGTATCCCCATGCGCCCCGGTCGGGCGACTACCACCCCGCTCCGCAAACGAACTACCGCGCCGCCCCCGGGCAGGACTACCGCGCCACCCCCGGGCAGGAGTACCGCGCCACCCCCGGGCAGGATTACGGCGGCGCCCCCGGGCACGATTTCCGCGCCGCTCCCGGCCACGATTACCGTTCAACTCCCGGGCAGGATTATCGCGCCGCTCCCGGGCAGGATTATCGCCCAACTCCCGGACACCACCGCGCCGCGCCCGGGCACGATTACCGCTCGGCGCCCGTGGCTGATTATCGTTCGACGCCGGGTGCGGAATACCGTTCGCCTGCTGCCGCCGAATGGCCCGCTCAGCCATACCAGGCATCGCCCGGCTCCCACCAGCCGCCTGCCAACCCTTACGGCCCGTCTCCTTACACGCAGCCCGCGCCCGGTTACCGCGAGGGTAGCGGCGCCGGTACGGCGCCCTCGGGCACGTCGCCCTATTATCAGGCCGATCGGCAGTACGGAGCCGGCGCCGAATACGCGCCGCACCGCGCGCAGCCCGCCGAGGCGCATTTCCGGGGGACCATTGAGCAACCGCCCGCTCCGAACCGGTACGAGAACAGCGGTTCGCGTCTTTATTGACCTATTCACGCCTGAGCCACCCGTCCCCGAGAGCAACCATGGCTTCCTTGGATCAAGCCTTCATCAAGGCCTATCGGCATCAGCAGTCGGCTGCCGGCGCCGTCGCGGTCGACCCATCGGGCGCGCCGTCGATGGCAGAGGCGGACCGGCCGCGGCGCGAAGCGAAGGAGCAGTCATCGGCGGTGCGGCATGAGGGCGTGTTGACGGCGCTGCAGGCCCAGCGTTTGCACGCCCAGCCCCAGAGGGCCGAACCGGCGCCGCCTCCGCAGCCGCCCGCCGACCCCGCTGAGCACCATGCCATACTGGAAACCGGCAACCGCGCGGTGCCCCATTTCCTGCGCGGCCAGCCCGCGCCAAGGCCCGGCCCCGGACCGGAAACCGGCAACGACGAGCAACCCGAAAACGACGAGCAACCCGAAAACGACGAGCAACCCGAAAACGACGAGCAACCCGGACACACGGCGCGCATCGACGCCGGCGTGCTGGGGGCAGTCGAACGGGGTGGGGCGGTCCCGGAGCCCCATATCGACACCGGCGCCGCCGGCGCGGTTCCATCTGCCGGCGCCGGGGCCGACTGCCAGACGCCGTCGGGCACGGCAGCCGCCTGTGCTTCCACGGCCACCTGTGGAAACGTGGCGGAGCAGTCGGCCGCCTCGCACGAAGAGGACCCTGCGCCCGATGCCGCTCCCACCACCCCCTCGCCTGCGCCGCCCGAGCCCGCAGCCCACCGCCCGGCGGAACCGGAAGGGACCGACGGCCGGCGGGCGGACGGCTTTCGGCCCCTGCTTCAGGTCGATCGGCTGGCGGTATCGCCGGTGGGGCAGCGTCTTCAGCAACGGGCGGCCGACGAGTTGGACCGACTGGCCGCCGCGATGCTGGCCTTCGCGGAAAAGGATCGGAAGGTGATCGGGTTCGCTTCCGACCATGCCCGGCAGGGAACCACGACGCTCCTCAGCGCGGTGGCGCTGCGCCTGGCCGAACGCGGGGTATCGCTCGCGCTGGTCGACGCCAACCTGGCCGGTCCTCGGCTCGCCGCCGAATTGGAACTGCTGCCCGAGTATGGGTGGGAAAAGGCCCTCGCGGGGGCCGTGCCGGTCGAGGAATTGGTCGTCGAGTCGGTCGAGCAGCCCATCGGCCTCATGCCGCTTTGCCGAAAGCTCGACGCCGCCGACCTGCCCGGCGGCGCCACGGCGTTCCAGAAGGCCGTGGCGACGTTGCGGGCGCACTACGGCCTGGTGCTGGTCGACCTGGGGGTGCCGTGCGAGGCCGCGATCGACCGGATGTACCGAGCCCTCGATACCGTGCTGCTGGTGCGCGACATGCGCAGCACGCACCCGGAGCGTCTGTTCGATTTGCACCGGACGCTGGGCCGGGCGGGGGTACACGTGGCGGGAATTATCGAATCATTTGTCCGTGGCGGATAGGCCCATGTACGCAACCTACTGGCAACTCCATCAAAACCCGTTCGAAGGCACCGCCGACCCGGCCTTCTACTACCCCGGCGAGCCCCACCAGGGCGCCATCTTGAAGCTGCGCTACGCCATCGAAAACCGACGGGGCGCGGCACTGCTGTGCGGGCCGTCGGGCACCGGCAAAACGGTGGTGGGCGGCATGCTGCGCGCCGCGCTCGATCCGGACTCCTTCCCCCTCGTCCACGTGGTCTTCCCCCAAATGCCCACCGCGGAACTGCTTTGCCACCTGGCCGACGAAATGGAGCAGGACACGGCCTCCGGCGCGCCCGGCACGCGCGGGAGCATCCGGCGCATCGAGCGGTTCCTGGCCGCCAGTGCCGAGCAGGGCCGGCACCCCGTGCTGCTGATCGACGAGGCGCACCTGATCGGGCCTCCGGAAACCTTTGAAGCCTTGCGGCTGCTGTTGAACCTCGAGGTGGACGGCCGGCCGGGACTGACGCTGCTGCTGGTCGGCCAGACCGCGCTGCTGCCCATGCTCCAGCGCATGCCCGCCCTGGAGGAGCGGCTGGCCGTCAAGTCGCTGCTGCGGGCGTTCACCGAGCGGGAGACGGGCGAGTACGTGGCGCACCGGCTGCAGGTGGCGGGCGCGGCGGCCACGATCTTCGAACCGGAAGCCACCGCCGCCCTGTACGGCTTCACCCAAGGCGTTCCCCGGCGCATCAACCGGCTGTGCGACCTCGCCCTGCTGATCGGCTATGCCGAACAGCGCAAGAAGATCAGTGCCGACCATATCGAATCGGTTGCCGAGGAACTCGTGGCCGTGGCGCCGGAGTGAGGCCCTTGGCGCCGACATGGCAGGTAAACAACGCAGCCAACCGGCACTGCCGTCGGGTACGGTCATGGTGTGCCAGGCGGCGCTACGGGGTCGAGTCTCTTGGCCGAGGTACCTTCGGCGGTACGACCGCCGCTGCCCTCCTTAGGAGGGCGCCTTCGGCCGCTACATGGCGAGATACCAGATGCAAGTTGCTTACTTCACCCGACTGAGGCATATCGAACTACGCGACGAACCGCCGCCCGTCATCGACCAGCCCGATTACGCGCTGGTCCGAATCGACCGGTTGGGCGTGTGCGGCTCCGACGTGCATTACTACGCCGAAGGGGGCATCGGGGCGCAGCGGGTCGAGTTCCCCGCCACGCTCGGCCACGAGTGCGCCGGCACGGTGATGGAGGTGGGCCCGGGCGTGGCGGGGCTGAAGCCGGGCGACCGCGTGGCCATCGACCCCGCTTTCGCGTGCGGCGCCTGCGACCAGTGCCGCGCCGGCCGGCAGAACACCTGCCGGAACCTCCGGTTCATGGGCAGTCCGGGCCAGGCGCCGGGCGCAGCGGCCGAGCTGGCCGTCGTGCCGGCCGCCAATTGCCTGCCGGTGCCCGAGGCCGTCTCGCTCGACCTGGCCGCCCTGGCCGAGCCGCTTTCGGTGGGCCTCTATGCGGTGAAGCTGAGCGATATGCGGCCGGGGGCCCGGGTGGCCGTCCTCGGCAGCGGACCGATCGGCCTCAGTGTGCTCTTGTGCGCGAAGGCCGCAGCGCCGTGCACCGTGTACATGACCGACCTGCTCGAACCCCGCCTCGAACTCGCCCGCCGCTGCGGCGCCGACTTCGCCGTCAACGCCGCCGAAACGGGCGCGGTGCCGGCCCTCCTGCGGCGCGAGCCGCTGGGGCTGGACCGGGTGTTCGAGTGTTCGGGCGACCCGGCCTGCATCGACCAGGCGGCCGCGTTGCTGGCGCCCGGCGGCACGCTGATGCAGGTGGGCATTCCCCCGGCGCCGCGCATCGAGTTCGACCCGCACCCGTTCCGCTTCCACGAGCTTTCCGTGCGAAACGTGCGGCGCCAGAAGGACTGCGTGGCGCCGGTCCTCCGCATGCTGGCCGAGGGGCGCGTCGACGCCGCCCCGCTGCTCACCCATCACTTCCCGCTCGACCGCATCGGCGACGCCTTCGAGCTGGTTGCCGGCTACCGCGACGGCGTGGTGAAGGCGACGGTGGAGTTGGGGTAGCAGCAGTTCCGGGTGGAACGGCCTTAGCGGGGCCAGCCCTGGGCGCCGATCAGGGGCACGAAGCGGCAGCCCGAGAGGCTTTCGCTGCGGGGCGCGGCGTCGACCTTGCGGATGGCCTCGAGTGTTTGCACCCCCCGCCCGCCGATGGGAATGACCACCACGCCCCCTTCGCGCACCTGCTCGAACAGGGCCGGGGGGCAGTGCGAGGCGGCCGCCGTGACGATGACGGCGTCGAACGGCGCCCGGTCCGGGCAGCCCAGCGTCCCGTCGCCCACCCGGGCCTCGATGTTCCCATACCCCAACTCGTCCAACACGCGCATCGCCTTTTCCGAAAGCTCGGCATGCCGCTCGATGGTGACGACCTCGCGGGCCAGTTCCGCCAGGACGGCCGTCTGGTAGCCGGTGCCGGTGCCCACCTCCAGGACCCGCTCCTCGCCCTGCAGCCCCAGCGCCTCGGTCATCAGCGCCACGATGTACGGCTGGCTGATGGTCTGGCCGCAATCGACCGGCAGGGCCTGGTCGGCGTACGCCCGGTCCTGCTCGCTCGGCGGGACGAACCGCTCGCGGGGCACTTTGCGCATCGCATCGATGACTCGCGGGTCGCGGATGCCGCGGTGCATCAAGTGCCGCAGCACCATCACTTCACGAGCCGCTTGCAAATCGTCGGTCATGGCAGCAGAAGGAAAGTCGTGCGCGAGGATAGGCTTCCAGCCTGTCAATGTAAACGTGGCATAGGCTTCCAGCCTGTCAACGTAGGGAAACCGGCAGGCTGAAAGCCTGTCCCACATTACCTTACTCCATTGTTGCGGCCCGCACCTGAAAACGGAAGAGCCCCGAATGTCGCAGGCCGAAATTGCGGTTGACGCACGAGCGAGCGCCGATCTGGCCACACCGGTAGGATGGACATTCCTGTCCGTCGTGTCGCGCGGCGGCTTTCGCAGGGCCGAGGCGGAGCAAGACCTGCCCGGTAGGATGGACATTCCTGTCGGTCGCATCGCCCGCCGGACAGGAATACGTACCGGCTCGCCCGACGGACAGGAATGTCCATCCTACGGGGCCGCAGGGAGGCAACCCTCGATTTCGTACAGGAACACCTCAACCTCCGAACCCGGCGGCAACCCCTCACTGTCGGGGGGCACGATAGCGAACCCGTCAGCGCGGACGGTGGAACTGAGGATCGACGCGCCGGCAATGGCCAACGGCTCGACCTGCCCGCCCACCAGGCGGACGCGCTGGTAGTCGAGCCGGCCGACGGTCGATACGATCTTGCGCGCCAGCGGCATGCGGACGCGCCGGTAGGGCCAACCGGCCGGCCGGCCGCCCAGCACGCGGACCGCCCGGCCCGCGAAGAAATCGTACGCCGCCAGGCACGAAACCGGGTTGCCCGGCAGGAGGAACACCAGCCGGCCGCCGAGTGTGCCCATGCCGGCTGGGCTGCTTGGGCGCATGGCGATGCCGTGGACGGCCAACTCGCCATGTTGCCGCAGCAGCATCGGCGCGTGGTCCTCCCGCCCCACGCTCGAACCGCCGGAAACCAGCACCACGTCGGCCTCGCTGCGCAGGGCATCGAGAATCGCCTCCGGCTCGTCCGGCACGATG
>SKJM01000253.1 GCA_007122045.1 Planctomycetales bacterium
TCGCCGCGGTTCTTCAGCCGGCTGGGGTGGACCGTGTGCGGCCGGCATAGTCGAAGCTGCGGCGATGCACGGCGGCTCCTCGGCGCGATGATCGACAAGGGCCTCCGCCCCGGGGCACGGCACCCGAAGCTCCACATCCGGCCGTGGCTGCATTGGGAACTCAGCGGCTTGACGCGCCTGTACGAGGAAAGCGTCGGCGGCATGGTGGGGCCCTTCGAGCGGAGCCGGGCGTGTTGGCGGTGGCTGGCGCGGCGCCACGCGTTCGATCAGCTTTACGTGGCCATCGACGGCCCCGACCTGATCGACATGGACGAACGAAACGTGCGGGTGGCCGGTTACGCCGCGACGAAGGGCAACCAGGTACTCGAACTGGTGGCCTTGCCGTCGAAGCGGCGCGTGGCCACCATGCTGCTCGCCCGGGTGTGCTACGACGCCATCGAAGCCGACCGCCACGCCATCCTGCTGAACGCCCCGCCCCACGATCGGCTCCACAAATTGTTCCGCCGGGCGGGCGGGCGCAGCCGGCGCGGCGTGGCCGAGGACGGCGAGGTGTTCATGGCGCGCGTTTTCCAGCCCCTGCTCTTGCTGCGGCGGATGAAGCACCTGCTGGGGGAGCACGCCGCGGCGGCCGGCCTGCCGCATCCGGCGGAACTCGGCTTCCTGGTGGGCAGGAAGCAGTATCTGCTCACCTTCGCCGAGGGCCGCCTGGCCGTCGCCGGCCGGAAATCCTCGCCGCACACCGTCGAACTGCACCCGGCCGATTTCGCCCGGATGCTCCTCGGCCAACTCAACTGGGAGCGGGCACTGGGCGAAGGGCGCGCCCGGCCGCACACCGCCGAAGCCGAATGCCTCGCCCGAACCTTGTTCCCCCCCATCCCCTTCTGGAAACCGCCGCTGGACGACCTGAAACGCGAGGGCGAAAATCCATACTAGTCCGGATTATTGATGCAGGGTGGGACGAGGTCGCGGAAATCCTTGGCGGGGCTGCGCAAGCCACGCCTGGCTGGTTCGCACGTCGTGCGCTGGAACCACGCTCGGCCAAGCGACCGAAGTCCCACCAGGGTCTTGGCTTGCTTGTCACCACCCTATATCGTCATGCATAATCCGGGCTGGAACGGCGCGTGCCTCCGGCCGGAAGGGATGGTTCCTTCGCCGGAAGAAATCGTGCCTGTCGGCCGCCCCGCCCAGCGCGCACCGGGCGAGCCGCCGAAACCCAATCCTCGAGAGAGAACGCGATGGCAACCCGAGTGCTGATTGTCGACGATCACCCCGTGATCCGGGAGGGCCTTGCCCGGCGGATCGGCAGCGAGCCGGACCTGGAAGTTTGCGGCGAGGCGGCCGACGTGGCCGAGGCGCTCCAGCAGTTCGCGGAAACTCAGCCCGACGTGATGATCGTCGACATCCAACTCAAAGGCGGCGACGGCCTGGACCTCGTGAAGCGGATCAAGGCCCGGAACGACGCCATTGCCGTCCTGGTGTGCTCCGCCTACCCGGACCGAGTCTATGCCGAACGCGTGCTCCAAGCCGGAGCGCTCGGATACGTGAACAAGATGCACTCGTCGGCGCACATCATCGACGCGATACGCCGGGTGCGCGACGGCAAGGTCTACCTGTGCGAGGAAGCGGCTGAGCACATCCTTCGGCGGGCGGTCGGCCGGAGCGGCCGTACCCCGGGCTCCTCCATCGACTCGCTCTCCGACCGTGAGCTGGAAGTGTTCCGCCACGTCGGCAACGGGCTGACCACCTCCGAGATGGCCCGGCAAATGCACATCAGCGCGCACACCGTCGAGACGCACAAGCAACGGATCAAGGAGAAGCTCCACCTGGCCACGGCCAACGAGTTGACCCAGGCGGCGATCCGGTGGGTGCTCGACGCACAACGATAGCCCCACGCCGCCATCCGGGCTATATGAAGCTGGGATCCTGCTCCGCCAGGAGAGCCTTCAATGCCGTACACGCTTGCTCCAGGGCATCGACGGCTTGGGCGGCGCCGCCGGGCGCCGTGGCCAGTTGCTCCACGCGCTGGGCGGCGTCGATGGCCGGCTGAGCGGCGAGGTAAATCACGGTTCCCTTGATCCGGTGCCCGAGCCGGCCGACTTCCTCCAGGTCGCCCGCCGCCAGGGCCGCGCGCATCGGGGGGAACAACTCCTCGGTGTCTCGGAAGAACGATTCGATCATCTTCCGTACCATGTCGCGGTTGTCGAAGCACCGCGCCAGGGCTTCTTCCCGGTCGAAGATCGCCGTGGTGGGCGAGGCCGTCGCCGCCGGTTCGGGCGCCACGGGGGCCGCCGGCGCCGGGGCGCGGGCCAGGCCCTCGACCAGGGCGATCATCTCCCGGGCGTTGACCGGCTTGGCCAGGTAGCCGTCCATGCCCGACGCCAGGCACCGGTCGCGGTCGCTCATCATCGCGTGGGCGGTCATGGCGAGGATCGGCACGCGGTCGCCGCCGCCCTCGCCCCGGCGGATGGCGGCCGTGGCCTCCAGGCCGTCCATGCCGGGCATCTGGACGTCCATCAGGATCACGTCGTAGCGGTTCTTCCCGGCCAGGTCCACTGCCGCCCGGCCGTCCTCGGCAATCTCGACCGCGTGCCCTCGATCCTGCAGGATGTAGGTAGCCAACTTCTGGTTTGCGGGATTATCTTCCACCAGGAGGATCCGCAGGGCGGCGGGGGCCGCCTCGGCGACCGCCGTGGGCATGCCGGCGCCGACGGGCAGTTGCCCGGCCAGGGGGAGGGCGACGTGGAAGGAGAACGTGCTGCCCCGTCCCACCTCGCTTTCGACCCCAATGCGCCCGCCCATCAGCTCCACCAGGCTCTTGCAGATGGACAGGCCGAGCCCCGTTCCGCCGAAGCGCCGCGCCATGGAAGGGTCGGCCTGGGCGAACGGCTGGAACAGACTCTCCAGCCGGTCCGGCGGGATGCCCATGCCCGTGTCGCGCACGGCGAACTCCATTCGGGCTTGGTCGTCTCGCGATTCGCCGCGGACGCTGATTTCCACTTCGCCGCGCTCGGTGAACTTGATGGCGTTCCCCGCCAGATTCAAGAGCACCTGCTGCAATCGCATTCGGTCGCTGAGGACGGCATCGGGGATTTCGTCGGGAACGCGGCAGTAGAGGCTCAGCCCCTTCTCGCTGGCCCGAACCGAGAGCACCCGCGTCACGTGGTCCAGCATCTCGCGCACGCTGAACGGGGCCGATTCCAGTTCCAACCTGCCCGATTCGATCCGGGCGGTATCCAGCAGGTCGTTCAACAGCGTCAGCAGCAGGTCGGCCGATCCCCTGGCCGTTTCCAGGCAGTCGCGGACCACCGGATCGACGGCCTTCGGCAGCGCCACGTCGATCATGCCCAGGATGGCGTTCATGGGGGTGCGCAGCTCGTGGCTCATGTTGGCCAACAGCCGGCTCTTGGCCGCATTGGCGGCCTCGGCCGACGCCTTGGCGGTGGCCAGCGCCGCTTCGGCCCGCTGCCGGTCGATGGCCTGCACGATCGCGCCGGCCAGGGACTCCAACGCCTGCATGTGTTCCTGCCGATAGCCGCCCGGGCGATTGCCCACGGCAATCATGCCGATGGTCTGCCCGTCGCGCAGCAGCGGCACGCCCAGGAAGGCCTCCAGCGGCGGATGTCCGGCGGGCAGGCCGATGCGGTCGGGATGCGCGCCGGGCTCGTTGGTGAAGAGGCCCTTGCCGTCCTGGAGCACCCGCCCATAGATGCCGTGGACCGGGAAACTTCCCGGCGTGCGGCGCTTCCCCGCCCCGTCGGACATGGCGCAGGCCTCCCAGCCGAGGTCGCTGACGGCCAGCGCGTGGAACAGGCCGTCCGGGCCGATCTCGCCGAGGAAGCCCATGCGGCTGCCGGTTACCTCTTCGGCCATGGCCAGGCATGTGCGTCCCAACTCGTCCTCGGTCGAGGCGGCCAGGGCCGCCTCGAGAATGCGGTTGATGCCCTGCAAGACGGCGTTGTGGCGGCGGACGGCCGCCTCGGCCTCGGTCACGTCCAGGATCGCCACGGCACTGCCGAGCACGCGGCCGTCGGCATGGCGGATCGGGGCGGCGTTGTTGTGGACGAAGGCGCGGGTGCCGTCGAACCGCTCGATCTGCAGGTGCTGGCCGGTGACCGTCTCGCCGTGCCGCGCCGCGCGCAGGGCGGCCCACTGGTCGGCAGCCACCGGTTGGCCGGTCTCGGCGCACCAGCCCTCGCGGCGCGGGTAATCGGCAATCCGGTCGATGTCTGGCGCGGCGCCGCCCCAAATTCGCTCAAACGCCGGATTGGTGAGGCTCAGGCCACCCTGCGCGTCGCAAATGGCCACCCCGACCGGCAGCGCCTGCATCAGCGCCTCCAGTTGCCCGGATCGCTCCTGGACCAGTTCTTCCAGATGCTGACGGTACTGCTCCAGTTCCCCTTCGGCCTGCCGGCGGTCGGTGATGTCCAGCCCCACCTCCATGATGAGCGTCGAGCCGTCGGCGTCGGTGAACGGGAAGTCGTAGATTTCATACGTGCGCCCGTCGGGGCCGCCCCATTCCCAGCGATGGGGCCCGCCGGTCTCCAGGACCTTGTAGGTTTCACAGTTCTCGCACGGCTCGGTGCGGTCGAACAGGTACTCGAAGCAGCGCCGCCCACACGACGTGCCGAAACGCTCGCGGAAGAACCGATTCTCGAAGGGCACGCGATAATCGCGCGAAAGCAGCACTAGGTAGGCCGGCAGATTGTCCAGCACGTCCTGAAACCGCTGCCGCTCGGCTTGGAGCGAACCCATGGTGCGGCGCAGGGCCGCGGTGCGCTGCTCGACCTGCTCTTCCAACTCGTCCTTCGCCGCCCGCAGGGCCTCCCGGGCCTGGCGATTCTCGGTCACGTCGTGGAACACGAGCACCACGCCCAGCACGTGGCCGGCATCGTCTTGGATCGGCGCCGCGCTATCTTCGATGGGCACTTCGCGCCCGTCGCGGGACACGAGCGCCGTGTCGTTGGCCAGCCCCACGACGCACCCTTCGCGGAGCACCCGGGCGACGATGTCGTCGGCCGGCCGGCGGGTCTTTTCATTGATGATGCGGAATACTTCCCCGATGGGCCGCCCCGTCGCCTCCTCCGGCGACCAGCCGGTCAGTTCCGCGGCAACGGGGTTGAGGAAGGTGATCCGCCCGCCGGCGTCGGTGGCCAGCACCGCGTCGCCAATACTGGTGAGGGTGACCCGCAGCCACTCGCGCTGGCGGCGCAGCTCCTGCTCGGCCTGGTGCTTGTACAGGGCCATCTCGATGTGGGTGGCCAACTCGCGCTCGTCGAACGGCTTGAGGATGTAGCCGAACGGCTCGGTGAGTTTGGCGCGGGCCAGCGTGGCGGCGTCGGAGTGCGCCGTCAGGTAGATCACCGGCACGTTGTTTTGCCGGCGGATGGCGGCCGCCGCCTCGACGCCGTCCATCGGGCCTTTCAGCCGAATGTCCATGAGCACCACCTGGGGGCGCAGGCGGCGGGCCATGGCGACGGCTTCTTCCCCCTTGCCGGCCGTCCCCACGACCTCGTGGCCGAGCTGTCGCAGCTTGGCGGCCAGGTCGGCGGCGACAATCGCCTCGTCCTCGACAATCAGGATGGCGGCCTTGTTCATCGTATCGTCCTCATGCGTTGTCCGGCGTGTCGGTGTCGTCGAACGTGACCTGAAACGCGGTGCCTGCGCCCGTGCGCACTTCCACTGCGGCGTCGAGTTGGCCCGAGAGCATGTCGACCAGGTGCAGCCCGAGCGACCGGGCTTGGCCCCGGTCGGGCCCGGGAGGCATGCCCACGCCGTTGTCGCGCACTTCCAAATGCACGCGGCCGTCCGCATTGCGCCGCAGCGCCACGGCCACCTCGCCTTCGGCGCCGTCGCGGAAAGCATGCTTCAGGGCGTTGCTGACCAACTCGTTCAGCACCAGGCCGCACGGCACTGCCGCCTCGACGTCGAGCCACACCGGCTCCAGTTCCAGCGCCAGGCGCACCCCCGGCACGGCGGCCCCGTGGGCGCGCCACAGATGCTGGAGCAAACTCTTGGCATATTCCGCGAAATCGATGCGCGCCAACTCGGCCGACTGGTACAGCTTCTCGTGCACCAGGGCCATCGAGCGGACCCGGTCGGTCACGTTCCGCAGCACCTGGCGCAGCGAATCGTCGGGCAGGGCGTCGGCCTGCAGACTCACCAGGCTGGAAATGACCTGCATGTTGTTCTTCACGCGATGGTGGATTTCCTTCAGCAGGATTTCCTTCTCGCGCAGCGAGGCGCGCGCGCCCTCTTCGCTACGTTGCAGGGCGATGCGAATCTTTTCGCCCGAGGCGATCTGCCCCGCCAGGCTGCGGCGGGAAACCACGATGCCGACCACGCCGGCCAGCCAGACCCCCAGGTGGACGAGCGAGCCGTGAAGCATCACCGGACGCTGGATCGCCCGAAGCGGCGCCGTGGGCACCGACACGCTGATGCCGCCCCGGACGTCGCCTTCCCGATAGCCTTGCGCCGCGTGGCAGTGGAGGCAGGTCGCCTCGGTGACGAACGGGCGCATGAAGCGGACGTACTCGACCCCGTCGATCTGCTCGACGGAGCTGACCTCACACTGCCCCGTCTCGAAGGCCCGCAGCGCGGCCTCCTCCCACGGGTCGGGACGATTCTCCGGCCGGATGGGCTTCAGACTGGTAATGTGGCTTCGGCTGCCTCCCGGTTTACGGCCCATTTCGTTCACCATGCGGGTCATGTAGGCCGGGTTGACCAGCGTCAGCGCCACGCCCGAGGTCGTGGTAACGTCCCGGTTGGGGACGTGGAGGTAGGGATTCGGGGGCACCAGGGCCGACTGGGGTACATAGACCCCGCCGTGCTGAGAGGCCCATCGCCGATAGAGAATATCGTTCTCGAAGTTGATTTCGGCCGCGTTCCGCGCCAAGCTGCGAATCTTCTGGTCCTGCTCACGGAGGTTCCATGCCAAGGATACCGCCATGCCGCCGGTCCACGCCACCAGCAATAGCCACGAGATTTGCCTCAGCCGCCTGGCCGGGCTTGGAATCGCTCCGTCTCTTGCCATGTCGCCCCCTCCGGCTCAACGCCACCTGCGTCCCTGCCAACCCGCCGGGATCGGCCATCAGCGCATTATTCACTGAACCCGTAATCTTTCGATTGGCCAGCGGCCGGCGTACCGAACCGAGCGCTACCCGAAACCGCCACGCGCGGGCTCCGCAACTCACACATTATATGGGCTCAGCCCTGAACCGGGAAGTGCCACTCGGGTAAGCCTATCCCAAGTTTGCCGCTCGCGGTAAGCGGTAACGTCGTACACGGCCTTACCGCCCAGGCCGGCCCATGGGGCGGGCATTCTCGCGAAGCTCCTGCTCCTTCTCTGCGGCCAGCCCGCTGAGGCGCTCGACCACCGCCGGGTGCTTGTCGGCCACGTTCCGGCTCTCGCCGATGTCCTCGGCCAGGTGATAAAGCTGCACCGGCTCGACGTGCAGCTTCCAAGGGCCGCTCCGCACCGCCCGAACCCGATGCCCCTGCGTGAAGAAATACGCCTCGTGCGGCGAGCGGGCGCCCGCCTCGCCCGTGAAGAGCGGCCACACGTCGAGGCCGTCGATCGGGCGGTCGGCGGGCAATTCAGCCGACACGAGCCGCGCCAAGGTGGGCAGCAGGTCGATCGTCATGACCGGCTCGCGGCAGACAGTGCCGGGCGGAATGGCGCCCGGCCAGCGGGCAATGGCCGGCATGCGCACGCCCCCCTCGTACACGGTGAACTTCCCGGCGCGCAGCGGCTTCGCACTGCCGCCGTGATCGCCGAATTGCA
>SKJM01000145.1 GCA_007122045.1 Planctomycetales bacterium
CACCACGGCCTCGGAGATGGCCGGATTCGCGCCGCGGAGGTTCACGCCCAGCAGGCCGGGATGGAGGTCCTCGCCGGCCATCAGCCGTGGCAGGGCGCGGAGGACCTGCTCGGCATGGACGGCGAAGCCGATGCCGGAGTCGTACCATTCGTAGCCGGCCATCTCGTCGGTGCCCTGCGGCGACAGCGGCGCGACCACGCCGAGCACCCGCCCGCCGATATCGACCAGCGGCCCCCCGTAGTTGTTCGGCGAGACGGCGGCGTCGGTCTGCACGGCCTTCCCCCAAACGCGGCTGCGGGCCGAAACGATGCCCACCGCCACGTTGGGCTCATCGCCGTCGAAAGCGCGGCCGAGGGCCAGGGCCCACTGCCCCACGCGAAGTTCCTCGGATGGCGCGAACTCGGGCACGGCGAGCGGCTCGTCCACTTCGATTTTCAGCAGCACGAGCATGCGGCTGTGATCGGTGGCGACGAGCCGGGCCGGCTTGCGGGTGCCGTCGGGCAGCCGAACGAGAATGGAGGCCGGACGGTGGCGGAAGTTGAAGGCGCTGGAGACGATGTAGCCGTCCTCGCCCACCACCAGGCCCGTGGTGGGGCCGGTGCCGAACAGCACCCGGCCCACCCGTTCCAGGCCGCCGAGGGTTTCAACGCGCACCACCGAGGGCGCCACGCGTACCGTGGCGGCGCGGAAGGCCTGTTCCTCGAGTTCGGTCCGATCGGCGGCGGGTGCCGGCACGGGCGCGGTCCACAAAGCCGCCCCGAGGCCGGCCGCCGTCAACAGGAATAAGGTGCGTTGCATACGATGGGTTCTCATGGCAAACTTGCGGTATCTTCCGAGGCGGCCCGGAGCACGACCTCGCTGAGTTCGGGCACGTCGTCGCCGCGCAGGAGAGTAAGCTGGATCTCGTCGTCCACGTCGATATACTCCAACTCCTCGCGGAGCGCCGCGCACGACTGGATGAGTTGCTCGCCCAGGAGAAGGACCAGGTCGTCGGGCCGGATGCCGGCCCTGGCGGCGGGCGAGCCCTCCCGCACGTACTCAACGAACGGCGGGGTGCGGTCGAGCACGTCGGGCACCAGGCGAATGCCCAAAAGCTCGAGCGAGTAGGCCCGTTCCGGCCTGGCGGCTTCCCGCCGGTCCTCGCCGGGCGCGAACACGCCCGCTTGAAGTTGGGCAACCGACGCCTCGATTTCCGCGATGGGCAGCGCGTAGTTGAGCCAGGTGTGGTTCTGCGCGTTCCGCAGTTCCTTGCCCAGCACGCCGAGCAGCTCGCCGCGCACGGTCAGCAGGGCGCCGCCGGCGGCGCCGGGGTTGTTCGTGGTGGCATCGAGCACGTACACGGGGCCGCCGTAGGCGGTTTCGAACTGGCCGCGCCGCGCCTGGAGGTTCGTCCGGGCGGCGATCGTGCCGCGCTGCGCGCTGGCCGGCTCGTTTCCCATGGCCACGCCGAACAGGTTGCTCAATGCGATAATGCGGGTGCCGGGGCCGGCCTCGGCGGCCTCGCTGAGTTGGAAGTGAGGCAGGTCGCTGGCGTCGATCTTCAGCAGGGCGATTTCCAGGCGCCGATCGGCCCCGAGGAACTCCGCCTCGAAGCGCTGCCCGTCGTGCGTCACGGCGGTAATATAGTTGGTATCGAGCACGTGGCTGAATACGGTCAGGACGTGGCCGTCGGGCGAGATGAGCATGGCGCTCTGGTAGGCGTGCAGGCCCTTGAAGCCGCCGGCGCCGTAGATCTTCACGATCTTCGATTGGGCCTGCTCGATCACCTCGGGCAGCGCCGCGGCGGCCGGCCGCGCCGCGCCGAGCAGCGCCGGCAGGAGCAGCAGAATCGCGACGGCTGTTCGGAATACGCCGGCGGAGCGGGCCACCGGCGGGCTTGCCCCGCCTGGAGCCGTGGTCAGTGGGCCGCGCTCGGCGGTTGTGCGTAGCTGACTGACCACCGCTCCACCGGGGCAAGCCCGGATGGTGGCGAAGGAGGAATGGCGCGGACTGGTCTTTTCTCGGGTGGTGTCTGGTTCCGGCATGTTCGGTGAATAGGTGCTGGTGATGGCTGTCCTCATGGTGCTTCCCCTTCGCTTGCCTCGACATGCCACGTGTCGATCTGGAACGAGGCGTACGGCTCGCCGGCGTGGTACACCTCAATCCGACCGGGCAGCGGCCGGCCTTCGTAGTCGCGGTGGTCAAGGAAATACACCTCGCACGGGTCGGTGTCGTCGCCGTCGGAGAACAACTCGACGGCCAGCAGCTTCCCGGTGTCGGGCTGATGGTAGAACCATGCCACCACGCCTCGAAACTGGCCGACGAGCACGTCCATCCACTCGTCGTGGCCGGGCAGCGGCGTGGTGCCGAGGTAGTAGAGGTCTTCCAGCGACTCGCGCCCTTCGACGGCGAGCCGGCGCCACATGAGCAGGGCGGGGAACAGCCCGCCGCTTTGAGGCGGGGCCAAGTCGTCCACCACGTTCTCCGGCGCGGCCCAGTCCAGCTCGGTGGCCGGCAGTTGCAGGTGGCAGCGGTCGCCGGCGATGGTCAGCTCAAAGTCACCGCCGCCGGCAAGCTGCCCGGCCAGCGTCCATTCGCCCGCCGCGCTGCGCCAATCGTTCCGGGCGTTCCATGCTTCGAGCACGCGGTCCTGGTGGCGGCGGTTGAAAAAGTAGTTGGCGAAGCCGCGCCGGCTTTCGAAGTGCTCCTTGGCAATCTCCGGCATGGTTTCCCGGAGCTGCATCGGCTGCCGGATTGGCCGTCCCGGCACCGGGGGCGTTTGGAGTCTGCGCGGCTTATCGGGCTGGTCGGGCGGGGCGTCGGGGTCGTCGCCCGGCTGAGAGCCGCCGTCGCCGGGGGCCGGTGGGGGGGCGCCGTCGGGCTTCTCCGGCTGGGGCTCTCGGGGGATCATTTCCATCGGAGGTCCGGCCCCCGAAACCTTGCGGATCAGTTCCTCCTCGCCGTGCAGGCCGCGCAGGCGGACCACCGTGTCGTGGCGCGTGCCGCCGTACCGGAAGCTGAGCGGCACCCGCCAGCCCTTCGGGTAAATGCCCAGCACGTTCTTGAACTGGTTGGGCGTGGTGATGGTCCGGCCGCCGAAGCTGAGGATTTGGGCGTTGTAGCGCAGGCCGCGGCGGTAGGCGTCGGAATGCTCCAGGACGTGGTTCACCACGACGTTCCCCTCGTGGTCGGAGACGGCTGTTGCCCCCAGGGTGGCGTGGTCGACGATGCGCCCGCTGTGCAACTGGCCGAGGAAGTTCTTGATTTGGTTGATGGAGATGGCGTAGGCCACGCCCACGTTGACCCGCCCGCGCTTCTCGAACGACGCCCGGCCGTTGATGCCGATCAGCCGCCCTTGGGCGTCGAACAGGGGACCGCCGGAATTGCCGGGGTTGATCGAGGCGTCGGTCTGGATGCAATCGGCGTATTCCAGCAGGGTGCCGGCCGGGTACTGGTAGCGTTGCGTTCCGGAGACGATGCCCCAGGTGACGGTGGGCTGGAAGTCGGTGGCGAGGACAAACGGGTTGCCCATGGCGAAGCACTCGTCGCCGACGCGCACCTGGTCGCTGTCGCCCAGTTCGGCAACGGGGAAATCGTCGCGGCCGAACAGTTTGATCAGCGCGACGTCGCCGGCCGGGTCGACGCCCACGATGACGGCGTCGTAGAGCTTGCCGTCGGCCATGCCGCAGACCATGGCGTTCCCGCAGGGCTTCACCACGTGGTAGTTGGTCAGCGCGTAGCCGTCGGGTGAGATAACCACGCCGGACCCGCCGCCGCGCCCGCTGGGCGAGAAGATGGCCAGGACGCTGTCCTTCACGCGGTCCATGACGGCGATGCGCGCCGCCTCGGCCTCCAGGACGGCGTCGGGCACCGGCAGCGGCGCCGGCGCCGCCGCCGGGGCAGCCGTTGCCAGGCAAAGGGCGAGAAGGAGCGGCCGGGCAACCCGCCCGGCAAATCCGGCGGCCAACGGTGGAGCGACACAGGCGCGACGTATCATCGGATCACCCTCAGATTACACAGGTTCAGGTGGTCGGCAATGTCCATCCCCTCGCCGAAATCGCACAGGATCGACAGCCGGCGGACGCCGGTAATGTCGAGGTCGAGTTCCACGGGCGGGTCGGTGCCGGTCAGGGTCCCCTCGAACAGCGTCTTGTCATTGCCGCGGATGACCAGCAGTACGTTGCCGAGGGGGCGCACGCGGTCGTCGATCCCGGCGGTTGCCCTTAGTCGGGTCATTTCATCCGGCAGACGATAGACCACCTCGGTGCGGCTGTGCATGGCCAGCCCGCGCTCGTACTGAACCCCGTCCAATTCGAGCACGTCGGACTCCAGGCCGCGGTTGCTGCGGGGCCGGAAAAACTCGCGCCGCGAGGGCAGTTCCTTATCCATCGGAAAGAACGGCTGCCAATCGACCGAGCGCGGCTGGAGGTCGGCCAGGTAGACCACCCTGCCGACGGAGAAGTCGATAGCGGCCACCGAGGCCAAGGGCCGGGTTACGAAGACGCCGGCCGGGGTGGTCCACTCGAGTTCGCCGTCTGCTGCGAGGGCAAGGGAACGAACCGACCATTGCGAGCCGGTGTTGTCGGCCACTTGGCACAGTGCCGAGGGCAACTCCCTGCCCGCCGGCTGCAACAGGACAGCGCCAAAGAGCCTGCCCCGCCGAACGGGGAGGACGTCGCCGTCCATTTCGAAGGCGACCGATTCTTCCGTGACGCTTCGGATGATGCCGCGCAGGAAGTCGAGGTGATCGTCTCGGCGGATGACGACCACGTCGCCGTCATGGCTGCCGTCGACCATTTGCGCCCACTGCTCGGCGATGGGCCCGGCCGCGGGTTGGAAGCGGACCGACTGAAGCGCCCGCCGCGGGACCTCGACCTCCCGCCCGTCGAGCAGCGTGACCCGTCCGGTCGCCCCGTCGAGCGCCCACCCGGCGACCTCCAGCTTGGAACCGTCGGTCAGGCGGATCCACACCGCGGCGTCGTCCGAGGGTGCGCTGCCGGGATACAGCGACGAGAGGGTCATCAATTCGGCCGTCGGCACCGTCACCGGGCCGTCGGAGGTCGTTAACGTCAGCGTTTCGCCGTCGAGTGCCGTAGGGGCGCCGACGACCTGACTGCCACCGGCGGTTTCCACCCGGAACTCGACCGGTTCCGCCCGGAGGGCGGCGGTTGCGGCAAGGACGATGCCAGCCGGCACGAGGCCGATGGGGAAGCCGTTGCGTTTCATGGGTTCATGCGTCCGGGGTTCAGGGGGTTTCCTCGGTTGCCGCCCGGCGGCGGAAGTATTCTTCAATTACGTCGCGGTAATGGGAGGGGAAATCGCGGTCGATTTGCTGGAGCGCTTCCTCGCGTTCCTTCGGCGGCAGGCTGCCCCAATCCGCGCCGCTGCCGAGGTCTTTCTGGTCGACCTCCCCGGGTCCTTTGCCGCCCAGGATTTGTTCCCCGGAGGCGGGCGCCCCGGATTGGATGCCGCCCTGGCCGGCCCCGGCGCCCGCAGCGGCCGCGGCGGCGGCCTGCTGGTCCTCGAGTTCCTGGATCAGCTTGTCGAGCGATTCGATGACGCCGTCTTCAATGCGGCGAACCTTTTCGCCCGCCCGGCCGAGGTCGAGCCGCCGGCGGATGTCGCGCATTCGGCGGGCGATGTGGTCGAGCGTATCGGGCCGCACACCGGCGAGGTCTTCCCGCATCAGCCGGCCGACGGCAACGTACCGCCGAGGGCTCTGGTGCTCGCCGTCCAGCAGGCGGTCCAGCGCGGCGAGCGCCTTGTCTTTGTCCAAAAGGCTATGGTACGCCACGCCCTGGTAGAACAGCAGGGCGGCGGGGGCGACCACGTCGGCCGGCTGCAGATCGGCGAGGTACTCCAAGGCCTCGTCGTGCATTTCCTCGTGCGCCAACCATCGGCCGAGAAGCAGCCGCAGGTTGTTCGCCTCGAACGGATCGGCGCCGGAATCCATCAGCCACGCCTGGTCGGGCGGGACGAGATGCACGCGGGGCGAGGCGCACAAGGCCACCAGTTCCGCGGCGTGCGGGTTGACGAGTGCGAAAGTGTGAGCCACCTTTTCCAGCAGCGCCGTTTCCACGGCCGGCTCGCCTTCCGCCCACACCTCGGCGAAGCGCGCCCGGGCGGCGTCGTCCGGCTCGTGCCGGTTCAACCACTCCAGGGCCTCAGCCTCCACGTCCGCGGCCTGGGGCGGCTCCCAATCGGCGGTTCGGGAAAGGGGGGCGTCCCACTGGGCCGCCGCCGGACCGGCCCACGCCAGCACGGCCGCCCACGCCATACGCATCGCTCGACGTGTTGGGGTATTCATTGGTTCCTCCCTAAATGAAGGTCCCGGGTAACACGGTAAACTCGCAGTTGGCGCTCGGCAAGCTGCTGAAGCCGCTCGACAATCTCCGGGTTTTCGGCCTGCTCGCCCTCGATCAGCTTCGAGTACCGCTCTGTGCGCTGGTTCACCCGCATCTGAAGCGCGCGGATCATCTTCAACTCGGCCAGCACATCGACCAGGGGCATTTCGGCGGGCTGGCCCTCCATACCCTCGCCCGGGGGCGGCTGCTGGTCCTCGAGGTCTTTCATCGCCTTCTTCAGCGCTTCGATGATCTCCTCCAGCGCGGCGATGATGTCTTCTTGAACGCCCTGGGTGATCCGGCCTACCTTGGCTTCGGCCAGCCGCTGGACGACGTCCTCGACGTCGTCCTGCAACTCGTCGACGGCCAGGGGCAGGGCCAGCGTGGTGCCGTCCTCCTCGAGCAGCACCCACACCCGCTCGATGAGCACCAGGATGTCGCGCTCCCGGTTGCTCAACCGGGTGGCCTCGATTTCGTGGCTGAACGTGCGTTGGCCGGCGGGCACGGCGTCGAGCCGCTGGGTGCCTTCGTACACCTCGATTTGGATGTCGAGCATTTGGCGGAACCGCGCTTCGAGCATGGCGAGCATGCGCTTCATTTCCTCTTCGCGCAACTGCCGGAGGATTTCTTCGAGTTCCGCCTTGGCCTGGCGGAGTTCCTCCAGGGCCTTTTCCTGGTCCTCGATCGCGCCGTCGCGTTGGGCCTGCTTCAGCTTCTCTTCGGCATCCTTCATGTTCTGCTGAGCGCGTTGGAGTCGCTCGCTTGCCGGATGCTGCGAATCGCTGCCCGGCTGGCCCTCGTCGCCGTCTTCACCTCCGCCTTCACCTCCGCCTTCACCTCCGCCTTCACCTCCGCCTTCACCTCCGCCTTCACCTCCGCCTTCACCTCCGCCTTCGCCGGCACCTTCGCCGGCACCTTCGCCTTCTCCAGCACCTTCGCCTTCTCCAGCACCTTCGCCTTCTCCAGCACCTTCGCCTTCTCCAGCACCTTCACCTTCTCCGGCGCCGTCACCTTCGCCAGCACCTTCGCCTTCGCCAGCACCTTCGCCTTCTCCGGCACCTTCACCTTCTCCGGCGCCGTCACCTTCTCCAGCGCCGTCCCCTTCGCCGGCGCCGCCTCCTTCATTGGCGCGGATGTTGTCGGCAAGTCCACCGGTTCGGTCGGCAAGCTGCTCCTGTTCGGGAACGAGTCGTTTCGGATCGCCGCTTCCACCGGTCCGGTGCTGGATGCTTTCCTGCGAGCGGATGAGGCGGTTGAGTTCCTTGAGGTACTCACTCAGGCGATGCTTCTGCTCGGAAAGCTGCTTGGCGCGGTCCTCGCTGAGCAGCAGTTCCAGGATCACCGCCAGATCCTCCTGGATGGCCGCGTGGTTCTCGATCGCCCGGCCAAGCTGGTCCTGTTCCAGCAACTTCTCCAGGCGCTCGAA
>SKJM01000846.1 GCA_007122045.1 Planctomycetales bacterium
ATTTTCGCGGCACACAGGGGAATATGCCCAATGGGTCAACGGCTCCGGCCGCGAAAATGGGACTGTCCCCTTCGCATGCAGCGGAGAAAACAGCCTGCGCCACCGGCCCGTGAACGCTTACAGAGCGGAATTCCGCACGCGGAAGCGTGAACTCCAACCGTCCGACCGCGTAGTCGCCACAAGGGGGCGTTGGTGACCCGTTCGGGGGGGCTGTCGGCGCGGCGGCGGCTCGAATACAATGCGCATGCGCGGTGGGTGGTCTGAACACTGCAGACCGTCCGCGTGAGGCGCATGTTCATCGGGTAAGGCCCCATGTTGGAAACCAAGAAGCAACTTGAAAGCCTCGGCATCACGGTGCGCCGTATCCTGCGCAATCCGACGCCCGCCCAATTGTACGAGCACAGCATCCTGTACGAGCACGGGGCCGTGACCGCCACGGGGGCGCTGGCCACCAGTTCGGGCGAGAAGACCGGCCACAGCCCCAAGGACAAACGCATCGTCGCCCACCCGCAAAGCTCCGGCGACATCTGGTGGGGCGAAGTGAACATGAAGATCGATGAAGACACCTTCATGTTGAACCGCCAGCGGGCCGTCGACTATTTGAACACGCGCGACCTGCTCTACGTCGTCGACGGCTATGCCGGCTGGGATCCGAAGTACCGCCTCAAGGTTCGCGTGATTTGCGAGCGGGCGTACCACGCCCTGTTCGTGCACAACATGCTCGTTCGGCCGTCCATCGCCGACCTGGCCGCCTTCGGCGAGCCCGACTACGTCATCTACAGCGCCGGCAAGTTCCCCGCCGACCCGGAAGTGTCGCCGTCGATCGGGTCGCGAACCAGCGTGAACATGAGCTTCGAGCGGGGCGAATGCGTCATCCTGGGCACGCAGTACGCCGGCGAGATGAAGAAGGGCGTGTTCACGATGATGAATTACCTGATGCCCCGCCAGGGCGTGCTGTCGATGCACTGCTCGGCCAACGAGGGCGAGCGGGGTGACGTGACGCTGCTGTTCGGCCTTTCCGAAACCGGCAAGACCGCGCTGGCGACCGACCCCAAACGTATGTTCATCGGCGATGACGAGCACTGCTGGACCGACGAGGGCATTTTCAACGTCGAGGGAGGCTGCTATGCCAAGAGCATCCACCTTTCGGCCGATCACCAGCCGGAGTGCTTCGACGCCATCCGTTTCGGCACGGTCCTGGAAAACGCCGTCTACGACGACCGCACCCGACAGGTCGACTACCGCGACGCCTCGCTGGCCGAGCACCCCCGCGCCGCGTACCCCCTGGAGTTCATCCCGAACGCGAAAGTCCCGTCCCTGGGCGGGCACCCGAAGAACATCATTTTTCTCACGTGCGACGCGTTCGGGGTCCTGCCGCCGGTGAGCCGCCTCGCGCCCGCACAGGCCGCGTACTACTTCATCAGCGGGTACACGGCGAAGGCGGGCGACATGGAAGCGGGCAGCGTGGAACCGGCGCCCTGTTGTTCGGCCTGCTTCGGCGCAGAGTTCCTCGTCTGGCACCCCATCCAATACGCCCAAATGCTGGCCGAACGGATGCGCCGCCACGGTTCGCGGGCGTGGTTGTTGAACACGGGTTGGTCGGGCGGGCCCTCCGGCGCCGGCCGGCGCCTGCCGATGGAGTATACCCGCGCGGTGGTCGATGCCATCCACGCCGGCGCCCTGGACGACTGCCCGGCGGCCATCGACCCGCATTTCGGGCTGGAAGTGCCCACGGCGTGCCCCGGCGTACCGCCGGAGTTGCTGGCGCCGAAGCAGACCTGGCCGGACCCGGAGGCTTACGACCGCGAGGCCAAGAAGTTGTGCGAACGGTTTCAGAAGAACTTTGCGAAGTACGAAGTGGCCGCCGGGCGCGAAATTCGCGACGCCGGCCCCAAGGGTTAGCCGCCCGTCAAGTAGGACAGGCTTTCAGCCTGTCAAGTGGGATAGGCTTTCCAGCCTGTCCTACGGAACACAAGAGACAGGCTGGAAAGCCTGTCCTACAGGGGAGATATATGTCCGCCATCGCCGAGAACGCCGTCGAGCTGAGCCGCCTTCCCGAGGCGCTGAAGCCCATGCGCGAGCGATTGCTGGCCAACCTGGTCATGATCGCGCAGATTCCGGCGCCCTCCGGCGAAGAGGAGCACCGCGTGCGCTTCCTGCTCGACCGGTTTGCCGAGGCGGGACTGGCCGACGCGGCGGCCGACGAGGTGGGCAACGCCGTCGGCCGGTGGCACGGCCGCGACGGCAAGCGCACCATCCTGCTCGCCTCCCACCTCGACACCATCTACCCGGCCAACTTCGACCACAACGTCACCGTCGAATCGGACCGGGTCATCGGCCCCGGCACGGGCGACAACGCCCTGGGCGCGGCCATCGTTTCCATGATGCCCTTCGTGCTCGAACACCTGGGCATCCAACTGCAGTCGGACCTGATCCTGCTCGGCTCGATCAACTCGCTGGGGCGCGGCAACCACGCCGGCCTCCGCTTCTTCCTGGAGCACCTGCCCGGCCGGGTCGACGTGGGCATCTGCGTTGAAGGGCTGCAGCTTGGTCGGCTGAACTATTTCTCCATCGGCACCGCCCGGGGCGACGTCACCTGCGACGTCCGCCCCGAGCCCTCCCGCAGCTACGGCTCCGAAAGCGCCCTGGTGGTGATCAACCACATCATCAACCGCATCCTGGGCATCGCCACGCCGAGCCGGCCGTATACGATCATCCGGCTGGGGCGGCTGCGGGCGGGCGTGGCCTACGACGTGGAACCCGACCACGCCGAACTGGGCCTGGAAATCGTCAGCCACAGCGACGAAATGATCGACGAAATCCACCAGCGCATCCGCGACATCGTGGCGGAAATGTCGGCCCGGCACGCGGTCAACGCCCACGAGGACCTGTTCTTCCGCACCCGGGCGGGCGGCATCCCCTTCTCGCACCGCCTGGTGAAGTGCATCCTGGGCATCATGCAGTCGCTGGGCATCGAGCCCGACCAGGGCCACAGCCCCTCTGAACTGAGCGAGTTCATCGCCCGGGGAATCCCCGCCGTCACCCTGGGCATCTCGCGCGGCGAACGCAGCCGGATGAAAGGCACCGACTACGTGCTGATCGAGCCGATCCTCACCGGGGTGGCGCAACTGGTCGGCGCCATCCTGGCCATCGACCGGGGGGCCTGCGATGAAGAATGAACCGTGGCTGGCCGAACGCACGTTCCACCACTCCCAATTCTGGGACATCAAGCGCCTCGTTGAACAGAAGGAGCGCCAGGGCCTGACCATTTCCCTGTGCCTGCCGGCGCTGAACGAAGAGCAGACGATCGGGCAGGAGATCGTCATCCTCAAGGCCGAGTTGGCGGACCGCTACCCGTTGCTCGACGAAATTGCCGTCATCGACAGCGGGAGCACCGACCGCACGCGCGAGATTGCCGCCAGCTTCGGGGCCGAGGTGTACCTGGCCGCCGAGCACCTGCGCGAAGAAGGCGAGCAACGCGGCAAGGGCGAGAACCTGTGGAAGGCCCTGTTCCTGCTCAAGGGCGACATCCTCGTCTTCGTCGACGCCGACATCCGCAATATCCACCCCCGGTTCGTCTACGGCCTGGTCGGCCCGCTTATCGACGATCCCGACGTGCACTACGTGAAGGCGTTCTACGACCGGCCGCTGGCCTTCTCCGGCGGGCTGCGCCCGACTGGCGGCGGCCGGGTGACGGAAATCCTCATCCGGCCCCTGTTCAGCCTGTTCTACCCCGAGTTGACTGCCATCCTGCAGCCGCTTTCCGGCGAATACGCCGGACGGCGCTCGATCCTCGAACAGATCCCCTTCCCCGTCGGCTACGGGGTCGAGACGGGCATGATTATGGACATTTACGAGCGGCTCGGGCTGTACGCCTTCGCACAGACCGACCTCGACCGGCGCATCCACCGCAACCAGGAGACGATCGCCCTGGGCCGCATGGCGTTCGGCGTGCTCCGCACCTTCATGGCCCGGCTCCAGCGGCGCGGCGTAGTCGAGTTCCACGATCCGCTGCCCTGCCTGATGCGGCAGTTCGAGGTGGGCGAGGACGCGTACCGGCAGATTGCGTACACCATCGAGGAAGTCGAGCGGCGGCCGATGATCGAGGTCGACGCCTACCGGCAGAAATTCCACCCCGAATGACCGCTGGGATGAACCTCGCCATCATTCACTACCATCTCCATCGCGGCGGGGTCACCCGCGTGATCGAGAACCAGCTCGCCGCCCTCGACACGGTCCTGCCCGCCGAACCGCCTTGGCGCGCGGCCGTGCTGCATGGCGGGCGGTGCGAGGGATGGAACCCGCAGATGGCTTCGCGGCTTCGCGCCCTCCGGGTTACCCTGCACGCGGTGCCGGAACTGGGATACGATCACCTCCGCCCGGCCGGCGCGGAGGGCGGCCCGGCCGCCTTGCTGACGGCGGTGATGAACGTGCTGGCCGAGTTGGGCTTTGCCCCCGCCGGCACGATCATCCACGCCCACAACCACTCGCTGGGCAAGAATGCCGCGCTGCCGGAGGTGCTGCCCGTGCTGGCCGAACACGGCTACGCCCTGCTGCTCGAGCCGCACGACTTTGCCGAGGACTTCCGCCCGGAGAATTACGCCCTGCTGCGGCGCATGGCCGCCGATGGAACCCTCTACCCGCAGGCGCCGCACGTCCATTACGCGGTGCTCAACCGCCGCGACCAGAATATCCTGGAAGCCTGCGGCGTGCCCGCCGGACGCCTGCACCTGCTGCCCAACCCGGTACCGGGCACCGGCAACCTGCCGCCGCGCGGCGATGCCCGAGCCAGGCTGGCCGAGCGCTTCGACGTTCCCCCCGACGCCCGGTTCCTGCTGTACCCGGTGCGGTGCATCCGGCGGAAGAACATCGGCGAGGCGCTGCTGATGGCGGCCCTGGCGCCCGCCGGGGCGATTTTGGGCCTCACCCTCGCGCCGCGCAATCCGGTGGAGGTTCCCTATTACCAGCGGTGGAAGCGGCTGGCGGCGGAACTGGACCTGCCCTGCCGATTCGAGGTGGGCGGGCCGGGCGGGCTGTCCTTTCTGGAGAACCTGGCCGCGGCCGACGCCATCGTCACCACCAGCGTGGCCGAAGGGTTCGGCATGGCCGTGCTCGAAGCCTGGTTGGCCGGATGCCCGCTCGTCGGCCGCGACCTGCCGGAAATCAACGCCGACTTTCGCGCGGCCGGCCTGCGGCTCGACGGACTGAGCCCGAGCCTCCGCGTGCCGGTCGACTGGGTCGGGCGCGCCGCCTTCCACGAGCGATTCGCCGCCGCCTACCGCCGCGCGCTCGCGGCGTTCGCCCATCCCGTGCCGGACGACCTGACCGAGCAGATCGACACGAAAATGGCGGACGGGCGGGTCGACTTCGCCGATCTCGACGCGGAGTTGCAGGAGTACGTTGTCCGCAAGGTTGCCGTCGAGCGGGGCGCGGCCGCCGCCCTGCGGGGCGACAACCCGTGGCTCGACGAAGCGCTGCGCGTGACCCGCCAAAGCGCAGCCGAGCGGATCACAGCCAACGTCGCGGCCATTCAGAGGATCTACGCCCACCAGCCGAGCGGGCGGCGCCTGCTGGACCTCTACCACCGCCTCGCCGCCGCGCCGCGCGACCGCCCGCCCGAACCGCTCGCCCACCCGCGGGGCATCCTCGAACACTTCCTCACCCCCGCCCGCTTCCGGCCGCTGCGGGTAGCGGTGGAGGAAGCGCGGCCACGGATCGCAGAGGGAGAGTAGATGATCAACTTGGGCGCTGCGGCTACACGCTGCGCACGGAGCCGGTGTCCGACGGTGGCCGGCCGGTGCTCGGCCAATCGCTGAGCCTACCTACCGTAACGCGGGGCGCCCACCGCGGCACCTCGCTTGCCGGTTTCGCCCGGACGCGCGGCTGGATGGAACAGGTGCCGGCACGGGGGATGACATCGGGTGCCTTGGTGGCCGACGGACAGGCATGTCCATCCTACGGAAAGCGCAGTTTTAGGCCGCGGCGAGTATAATCCGGGCAAGCGGCCGGCGGCGGCGGCGTCAACGCTGGTCCCACCGGTCGTCGGTAATGATCACGCGGTCGCCGTCATGGCGCAGCCGGTAGGCGGTCGGGTCGTTGCCCAATCCGGCGTAACGCACCTCGGCCTTCGCGCCGGTGCGGTCAATCCCGTATTGGCCCACCACGATTTCCGCATCGGGGCCGGGCCGATTGACGGTCACGCACGGCACCACGAGGAACACGGTCGGCGAGGCCGGCCGGAATTCCTGGATGTCGCGCACCACCCGCATGCCCTGAAGATGGGCGCTGACGAGGGCCGCCAGCAGGGCCCGGTATGGCGGCTCGACCCGCTGCGGGTCGGCCAGCAGAGACAGCCGGTCGAGTCCGCCGGAGGCGAACAGTTCCCGTAATTCAACAATCGCCGGCAGGAGGGATCCTTCAAACAAGCCGGCCAAGGCACCGCAACAGGCCGACTCGTTCCCGTAACGCTGCAACCAGCCGTAGCGCCAGCCGTCGGGCGTGCGCTCGACGGCGGCGTGGGCATTGATCTTCACCAGAAGGAACTTGAAGCCGTCACGGGCTGCGGGCGTTGCGAAATGCTCCTCGGCCACCCGCACCGCGCCCCATTCGTACCGCGCCCCCAAAGTTACCGTATGGAATGCGCCGCAACAGCCGGGTTTCAGATCGGGCAACAGCCGGAACACGAACTCCCGGTCGAGGGCGCCCGAGCACAGGCACTCGGTCTCATCGCTGCAGCACACCTGGTACGCGCCTACCGTACTGGCGCCCACTCCCTCAGCGAACGTGCGCAACACCGCGGATACCGCGTCAAGAGGCGTTTCCACGCCAATCAGGTCGTCAAGCGAATCCATGCCGGGTCCATCCATCAACCGCCAAAGGGATCGTCCGGATCGGCAGGCCCGGCCGCAGGGGCCGGCGCACCACCGGCCGGTTGCTCTTGCATGAACGGATCGTCCGGCTCCTCACCGAACGGATCGTCCACGTCGGCGGGCTCATCGCCGGCCGGCATGGCCGGGGCATCGCCGAAGGGATCATCGGCGGGCGCGGCCGGAGCGTCGCCAAACGGATCGTCCGGCGCGGCAGGCTCGTCGGCGGGCGGGGCGGCCGGAGCGTCGCCAAACGGTTCCTCCACGTCGGCAGGGTCGTCGTCATCCGGCGCGATCGGCGGAGCGGCCGGCTCGCCGAACGGATCGTCTACGTCGGCAGGATCGTCGTCATCCGGCGCGATCGGCGGAGCAGCCGGCTCGTCGAACGGATCGTCCACGTCGGCAGGATCGTCGTCATCCGGCGCCACCGGCGGGGCGGCCGGCTCGCCGAACGGATCGCCCACGTCGGCAGGATCGTCGTCATCCGGCGCCATCGGCGGAGCGGCCGGCTCCGCCGGCGGTTCGACCGGGCCCAACTCGAAAGGCTGGGCCGCGGGGTCTCGGTCCACCGTGTCGACCTGCTCACGCACGAACGCCTGCTCTTGCTCGCGCAGTTGCTCGTAGCGCACACGTTCAATTTCTCGTGCCCTTTCGTGAGTCTTCATCCGCGCTTCAACGCGGTGGCGTTCGACTTTCAAGCGCACGTCGCCTTGAACCCGTTCGAGAGCCCGGAAAACGTTGTACCTTCCGCCCATGTCCCTCGCTTCCAACTCAGCGCCTTTGGCGAAGTCGTCGGTGGCTTCTTCGGGCCGGCCTAACTGCTCCAACACCAATCCGCGAAAG
>SKJM01000500.1 GCA_007122045.1 Planctomycetales bacterium
ATGCCCACCAGACCGAAAATGCAGTTCTTCCACAGATTCTCCAGCGGGTCGCCGTAGAGACGCAGCTCGTCGTCGCGCGGTGTGTTCGACGTGGTCAGCACCAGTGCCCGTTTGCCCGCAAGCTTGCTCGTCACCCCGGCCGCAGTGAAACTGTACACGGTACCCTGCCGGAACACGCGGTCGATCCACCCTTTCAGGATGGCGGGCGGCATGGCCCACCAGTTCGGGTGAACGATCACCAGCCCGTCGGCGGATAGCACCTCGTCGCAATGCCGGCGCAGCACCGGCTCGAGTTCGGCGTCGGGATTGACTTCCTCGTGCGGGAGGATCGGATCGAACTTCTCGGCGTACAAATCGTGGAACACGACCTCGTGTCCCAGCGACTTCAACTCCTCGACCGCCGCGGCGGCGATCGCATGATTGAAACTTCCCGGGCGTTGGTGCCCGAGAACAACGACAATATTCATGGCAGGTCTGGTCCTTCGAGTTGGTCGGCGGGGGGCCGTCCCCCAGCGGGCATCAGAGTGTCAACCTACCACATCATCCCGCCGAAGACGAGGGCCCGCGGAAAACAGTCTACTGGCGGTCGCTGAAGAACTCGTCGAAGTCCTCGCGGACATCGCGCAGCGCTCGATCGACCAGGCGGCGGACTTGCCGTTGGAGTTCGTCCACGTTGCGCTTGTCTTTCGGTAGCCCCATCCAGCAGAACTGAATCACCTGGCGAAGTTGTTGATCAATTTGCGCAGGGCCGAACATGTCGCGCATCTTATCGAAGGAATCGTCATTATGGGGGTCAAATACTGCCATGACGTGTTCTCCTTCCTTTGCGGACGGTGATCTCGCCGGCTCAGCCGCCCGGCAGGGTCGCGCGGGCGACGGTGAATTGTTCGAGCCGCGCTTCGTCGGGCGACACGCCCAAGCCGGGCTCGCTCCACAAGGGAACCCGCAGGACGCCGTCGTTTTCATCGCGGGCGGGCACAAGCGGCGCGACGAGGTGGGCATCGAGGTGGTCGTCCAGCGGAAGCCAATCAGCGGGGTAGGTGCAGTTGGGTTTCGCGGCCAGGGACAGGCCCGCACGGGTGCCCAGGCCGGTTTGCGGCATGGCGCCCACCCAGCAGGGGACCGACTGGCGGCCGGCCTCGTCGCAGATAGCCAGCGCCGGGGTCAGGCCGCCCACCCGGTCGGGCTTCAGGTTGATGTACCGGCAGCTTTTCAGTTCCAGGGCCATTTCGGCATGGGCGACGCACGTGATGCCCTCGTCGAGACACACCGGTGTGCGGACGGCCTCCTGGAGCATCGCGTGGCCGACCAGGTCGTCGGCCGGCAAGGGCTGCTCGATCATGGCCAGGTCGAAGTCGTCGAGCCGGCACAGCATGTCCATGTGGCCCAACGTCAGTTCGGCCTCCACGTCCACGTGGATTGGGAACACGGGAAACTCCTTGCGCACCGCGTCGACCATGCGGACATCCCAGCCGGGGCGGAACATGAGCTTCACCCGGGCGAAACCCGCCTCCTGCGCCTGGCGGATCAGGTCGAAGAACTCCTCGACCGACTCCATCTCGTCGAACACCGGCCCCACCTCGACCGCCTCGCGCGTTCCGCCGAGCGTTTTCCACAGGGGCTGCCTTCGCGTTCGGGCCTGGAGGTCCCACCAGGCCACGTCGAGCGCCCCCTTGGCGAACGAGTTGCCGCGAAACGCTTCGAGCCGCTGCTGGAGGTGCTCGCCGGAATCGACCGCCGTGGCCGCCAGTCGCGGGGCGAACCAGTCGCGGATGGCGGCGAACGCCCCGGCGGCGAACTCGCCGCCGAACACCGGCGCGGCGCCGGGGCTCGCCTCGCCCCAGCCGGCCGTCTCGCCGCTGCGCAGGCGCACCAGCACCGTTTCCAGCCGCTCGGTGGCGCCCTTGCGCAGCTTCAGCGGCTTCTTCAAGGGCAAGGCAAGGTGGTACACGTCGATCGAGTCGATTCGCATGGTCGATAGCCGTTTGGGATGCACCCGCTCGCGGGGCCTACATGGGGGTCTTCTCGGCCAGCTCGATGGCCTTCAGCAGGCCGCGGGCCTTGTTGAGGGTTTCGTTCCATTCGTTTTCAGGCACGCTGTCGGCCACCACGCCAGCCCCGGCCTGGACGTAGGCCTTATCGTCGTGCACCACGATGGTGCGCAGCGCGATGCAGGTATCCATGTTGCCGGCGAAGTCGAGGTAGCCGACCGCCCCGGCGTAGGGCCCGCGGCGGTGCGGCTCGATCTCGTCGATGATCTGCATGGCGCGGACCTTCGGCGCGCCCGAGACGGTTCCCGCCGGCAGGCAGGCCTGCAGGGCGTCGAAGGCGGTGCATTCGGGGCGCAAGCGGCCACTGACGTTCGAAGTGATGTGCATGACGTGGCTGTACCGCTCGATGGTCATCAGGTCGTTCAGTTCGACCGTGCCATACTGGGCCACCCGGCCCACGTCGTTGCGGCCGAGGTCGACGAGCATCACGTGCTCGGCCCGCTCCTTCGGGTCGGCCAGCAGCTCCTCGGCCAGGCGGCGGTCCTCCTCCTCGGTCTGGCCGCGCCGGCGGGTGCCGGCCAGCGGCCGCGTGACGATCTGCCCCTCGACCACTCGAACCATGATCTCCGGCGAACTGCCCACCAGGGTGACGCTGGGCGTGCGCAGGTAGAACATGAAGGGGCTCGGGTTGATTACCCGCAGCATGCGGTAGATCTGGAAGGGGTGGCTGCGGATGGGCACCGTCAGGCGCTGACTGATGACCACCTGGAAGATGTCGCCGGCCCGGATGTAGTCGACGCACCGCTCCACCGCCCGCTCGAAGTCGGCCTGCGTGAAGTTCGACTGATATTCCACGGCCGGCTCGCCGCCGAAACGGATGTCGACCGGCCGGATGTCGCTGCGGGGCGTGGAAAGCTGCTCGACCAGGCGGTCGACGCGCCGGCAGGCATCGCGATAGGCGGCCTCGGCGTCGCCGTCGTGCCGGTCCATCCGGGCCAGAACGACCGCCACGATCGACTTGCTCACGTTGTCGAACACCACCATCTGGTCGTAGAAGGCGAAGGCCAGATCGGGTACCTGGCGGTCGTCGGGCGGGGCGTTGGGAAGGTGCTCGAAGTAGCGGACCGCGTCGTACCCGGCATAACCGACCGCCCCCCCGCAGAAGGGCGGCAACTCGGGCAAGTGGACCGCCCGAACCGCCTCCACCCGGCGGCGCACTTCGTCGAGCGGGTTGCGGCTGTGCTGCTGGCGTGTGACGAGCGTCGGCACGCCCGCCGCCGACACGGCCGTATAGGCGTTCGTTGTCACCCGGGTGTCGTACGCCTCGATCTCGAAAAAGGGCTCGGTGGCCAGGAAGCTGTACCGGCCCACCTTCTCGCCACCGACCACGCTTTCGAACAGGCACGCGCACCGGCCGGCGTCGATGCGGTGAAACGCGGTGACCGGGCTCAGCGCGTCGCTGGTCAGCCGGCGGTAGACGGGCACGAGGTCGGCCTCGCGGGCCAGTGCCCGAAAGGAATCGAGGTCGGGATAGTGGTGCCCTGCTTTGGCTGTCATGGGAGCCCCCGCCCGGGCGGGTCCGAGTGCGCAAGTCGAAGGCAACCGCGGTGGCTGCACGTTGCAAGTTCAAGAATAGCAGCCGATTGGCCCACGGGCAACCACCCGGCGCCACATCATGTCATACCACCGAATGGTTACACCCGATCCACTTGCTCGGGCTGCGTGCTTGTATGGCGGGACGCCGGCGTACCCCCCCGGTTCCCTCCTACCGGAAATTCGGTAGAATACCCTAGCCAGTGGGTATTTTCCGTGATAGCATGGATTATAAGGGAATTGGTCGTGATGGATCGGCGCCAATGGGCGGCCGACGAACGCCGCGTCCGGGCTTGTCTGTCGATACCACGAGGCCGTGCCCCCGCTTCGGGGGGCACCCCCTCGATACGCTCCTCGAGTTTTGAGCATGCCCAAGCCCAAATTTGAGACATTTGTCGACCTGCTTCACCGTAGCGGGCTGATCGAAAAGGACCAGCTCGACCGCGTGCTCGACGAATTGCACGAGGCGGGAGGCGGGCGGTTGCCCGGCGACGCCGAGGAACTGGCCGAACACTTGATGGCCCGCGGGCTGCTCACCCGCTGGCAGTGCGAAAAGCTCCTGGAGGGCCGCCACAAGGGATTCTTCCTGAAGCGGTACAAGTTGCTGGACCACCTGGGCACCGGCGGCATGAGCAGCGTGTACCTGGCCGAGCACGTGCTCATGCAGCGGCGCGTGGCCATCAAGGTGCTGCCCCGCAATCGCGTCGAGGACAGCTCGTACCTGGAGCGATTCCACCGCGAAGCCCAGGCGGCCGCGGCGCTCGACCACCGCAACATCGTCCGGGCGTACGACGTGGACAACGACGGCGACGTCCACTTCCTGGTGATGGAATACGTCGAGGGGCGCGACTTGCAGGCCATCGTTCGCGACGACGGGCCGCTCAGCTACGCCGACGCCGCCGATTACATCCGCCAGGGCGCCGAAGGCCTCGCCCACGCCCACGAGGCCGGCCTTATCCACCGCGACGTGAAACCGGCCAACCTGCTGGTCGACCTGAAGAACGTGGTCAAGGTGCTCGACTTGGGACTGGCGCGGTTCACCGACGAGGACCGGGCCTCGCTGACCGTGCAATACGACGAAAACGTGCTGGGAACGGCCGATTACCTGGCCCCCGAGCAGGCGCTGGACAGCCACGGGGTCGATGCCCGGGCCGATGTCTACAGCCTCGGCTGCTCGCTGTATTTTCTGCTGACCGGGCATCCGCCGTTCCCCGACGGCACCCTGCCGCAGCGGCTGATGGCCCACCAGAAGCAGCCCCCGCCGCCCATCCGGAACGAACGCCCCGACGTGGCGGAGGACCTGGTGGGCATTTGCAGCAAGATGATGGCGAAGCGGCCGGACCAGCGCTACCGCACGATGCGCGAAACGGCCGACATGCTGGCCGACTGGCTGCTGGCACAGGGTCACTCGCTGGGCGGAGGCAGCGGCTCGGGTGGCGGGGGCAGCGGCTCCTCGTCGGGCAGTTCCCCGGGCCGGTTGGTGGGGGTGGGTTCGCAGCGGACGGCCGCCCAGCAGGCCAGCGGCACCCCGACCCGCGCCCGCCGCGCCGTCCCTCCCGTAAGGAAACACAAAACGAGCGGCTCCTCCAGTGGCAAGCCGCCCCTGCGCCGCCAGCCGGTCGCCCTGCAGGATACGGGCGAAGGCCTGGAGCAAACCAGCGTGGGCCGGCGAGAACCTCGCCTGCGCCCCCGAACGGCCGCCAGCAGCTCCGATCTGAACCTGCTGGGCGCCCTGTCGCAGCCCCAAACGCCGGCCCCCGCCTCCAGCGGCGAGTTCATCTTCCAAACCAACGAAGACCCTATGGTGGCGCGCATTCGCGCTCGGGCCGGGCTCACGCCCCAGCAGGTCGAGGCCTACAAGGCACGGCGCGGCCAGCAGCCATGGTGGCTTTGGGTGAGTATCGGGGTCGGACTGGCGTTCGTCGTCATCCTTGCCATTGTGCTGCTGATAGCGCAGTGAGGCGCGCCGCCGCCCCATGCCGGCAACCGGTTCCCGCTCGCGGCGTATTCACGTAGGCGGCGTTGCCGGGCGGTCACGGCTTGCTCGATATTTCCAAGCTTTCCGCGGCCAGGATGACGTTCATGCTGCCGCTGCGAAAGCCCTCCAGGTCGAGCGTTACGTACTTGAAGCCCGCCCGTTGCAGATGCTCGACCACGCGGTGCCGCAACCCCTCGTCGGCAAAGCGGGGCAGTTCGGAGGCCGGCACCTCGATGCGGGCCATGTCGCCGCGGTGGTAACGCACGCGAAACGGCCGGAACCCCAGCCCCCGCAAGAACTGCTCCGCCCGGTCGACCATCGCAAGCCGCTCCTCGGTCACCTCCTCGCCGTAGGCGATGCGGCTGCTCAGGCAGGGCGTTGCCGGCTTGTCCCAGATGGGCAGGTTCCAGTGGCGGGCAAGCTGCCGGAGTTCGTCCTTCGTCAGCCCGCATTCGGCCAGCGGTCCCCGCATGTTCCGCTCGTTGGCGGCGCGAATGCCGGGGCGGTGGTCGCCCAGGTCGTCGCGGTTTCGGCCGTCGACGATCACGTTCAAGCCCAGCCGTTCGGCCGTGGCGCGGATTTCGTCGGCCAGCGCGCTTTTGCAGAAGTAGCAGCGGTCGGCCGCGTTGCGGCGGTAGCCGGGGTCGTCGATCTCGTGCGACTCGACCAGCTCATGGCGGATGCCGATTTGCCGGGCGACTTCGCGTGCCTCGTCGAGTTCGCCGGAGGCGACGCTGGCCCCGACGGCGGTGACGGCCACGGCCCGGTCGCCCAAGGCCACGGCCGCCGCCTTGGCCAGCACGCTGCTGTCGAGCCCGCCGGAAAACCCGACCGCGCAACTTCCGTAGCTGCGGAGCAGTTCAATCAGCCGGTCGCGTTTGGCGCGGAGTTCATCGGGCAGGGGAAATTCTTGGTTCATCGTAAGCGGCTCTTTCCCTAAAAAGATGGCCCTCCGCCGTAATGCCGTGGTGATGGCTGCTAATGGGAGCCCGTTACGACCAAAGGGGGCACCTCGGACCCGGATTGTGTGATCCGCGGATGCGGTCGGCGACCGAAAACGCGGCTGTACACGCGACCGAGACCTTTACTGACAGGCGCCCAACGGGCTGAATATCGGCTCCCCAATTCGCACATCAACTCACGCGCATGGCAGAGGGCCATACATTGGTATCCTACCACATGTACGCACGGCGGGCAAGATGGGAAAAAGGCCGGCAACGGCGTCACGGCGCCAACGGCGTTCACTTTGACGAAACGGGCGCGTCAGATCAGACACGGCCGTCGAAATTCTCCAATGGCCGGCCCAGCCTAAAGCGGGGCACTTTGGGGGGGCTGCGCAAACAACCCTGCGATGCGCCCGTTCACAAGGCCCCCACGGTTCGGGGTTGACCCGGCCGGCGCAATCGGATGAAATGGCGGCGCACGGCAAGGAAGGCAGGCCGTGCTGGAGTTCACGCTTCAGCGTGCAGGGCATCGCATGTGCCCGGGTCGCACGCGGAAGCGTGAACTCCAACGGGCACGCGGAAGCGTGAACTCCAACAGCACGGCAACCCTTCAGGGAGGACACTGGCGGATGAACGTTCTGGTTCCGGGCGGGGCGGGCTACATCGGCTCGCACGCGGTCAAACAACTGGTCGAGGCCGGCCACCGGGTCGTCGTGGTCGACAACCTGTGCCGCGGGCACGGCCAGGCCGTCCATCCCAAGGCCGCGTTCCATGAGGTCGATCTGGCCGATACCCCCGTCCTGACGGAATTGCTTCGGGAGCAGGCCATTGACTGCGTGATGCACTTCGCCGCACTGGCCTACGTGGGCGAGTCGGTCACCGATCCGCTGGGCTATTATCACAACAACACGGCGGGCACCATCAGCCTGTTGCGGGCGATGGACGCCGCCGGGGTGCGGCGCATGGTGTTCAGCTCCACCTGCGCCACGTACGGCGAGCCGGAGCAAACCCCCATCATCGAGACCACCCCGCAGCAGCCCATCAACCCGTACGGCTGGTCGAAGTGGTGCGTTGAGCGAATCCTGCAAGACTATCAAGCGGCCCACCGCGATTTTTCCTTCGCGGCGCTGCGGTACTTCAACGTGGCCGGCTGCG
>SKJM01000446.1 GCA_007122045.1 Planctomycetales bacterium
CCGAGGCAACCGACGGCGAAGCCTGGCACGGTATCCGCTTGGCCGAGCGCGCCGGGCCGCTGGGCGAGGGCGTGGTGGTCGAGGCGGTCGAGGACGGCAGCCCCGCCGCCGAGGCGGGCCTGCAGCCCGGCGACCTCATCACCGGCATGGCCGATACCGAGGTCCTCCGGCCCTTGGACTTCTACCGCGCCCTGCTGGAACGGAAGCCGGGCGAGCGGCTCGAGGTGGCCGCCCGGCGGGCGGGCGACCCGGTGGCCGCCAGCCTGGTCCTGGCCGACGTGCCGCTGCGGCTGCGCTCTCCCAACGGCCCGGACTGGGAACTGCTTGGCATGGCCCTCGAGCCGATGCCGGCGTCGGAGTTCCGCGCGCGGAGCACCCGTTATCGCGGCGGCCTGCTGGTAACCGACGTCCGGCCCGGCGGCCCCGCCGCCGAGCACGGCGTGCGGAGAGGCGACGTGCTGGTGGGCATGCACATCTGGGAAACGACCTCCGTGGAGAACGTCGCGTACATCCTCCAGCGTTCCGACTTGCCGAACCTGACCCCGCTGAAGATTTACGTGCTTCGGGAAGGGGCAACCCTGTACGCGCACTTGCCGCTGGCCGCGCGCACGGCCCGCCGCCCGTAGACCTTCTCTTGGTCGAAGGCCTCTGATTCGCCCCGCCCAGGCCAACGCCGTTCACGGGGGACTGTCCCCGTCGGCCGGTAAGGGGACAGCTCCATGTGTACAACAGCGAGGGCGTTGCCCTGGGCTGGGCGAATGAGATGCCCTCGGCCATAAACGGGATCGGAGGGCCCGTCTTTTACGGGCGGCGGGCCGTGCGCGCCGCCAGCGGCAGGTGGGCGTACAGGGTTTCCCCTTCCCGGAGGACAAAGATCTTCAGCGGGGTCAGGTTCGGCAGGTCGGACCGCCGGAGGATGTACGCCACGTTCTCCAGCGAGGTCGTCTCCCAGATGTGCATGCCCACCAGCACGTCGCCCCGCCGCACCCCATGCTCGGCGGCGGGCCCGCCCGGACGCACGCCGGCTACCAGCAGGCCGCCGCGATAACGGCTGCTCCGGGCGCGGAAGTCTGGCGCCGACATCGGCTCGAGTGCCATGCCGAGCACCTCCCACGCCGGGCCGGAGGGGGGACGGAGCGACAACGGCACGTCGGCCAGTACCAGGCTGGCAGCCACCGGGTCGCCCGCCCGGCGGGCCGCCACCTCCAGCCGGTCGCCCGGCTTCCGCTCCAGCAAGGCGCGGTAGAAGTCCAGGGGCCGGACGACCTCGGTGTCGGCCATGCCGGTGATGACGTCGCCCGGCTGAAGGCCGGCCTCGGCGGCGGGGCTGCCGGCCTCGACCGTCTCGACCACCACCTCCGCGCCGTATGGCTCGGAACGTTTGGCCAGCCGGATGCCGTGCCACGCTTCGCCTTCGGTGGCGTCGGCCAGCAGCCCGCCGGCCACGCCAATGGCCGTGTCGACGGGGATGGCGAACCCGATCCCCTGCGCCCCGGCGCGCACCGCCACGTTCACGCCGATCATCCGCCCTTCGATGTTCAGCAGCGGCCCGCCCGAATTGCCCGGGTTGATGCTCGCGTCGGTCTGGATCAGGTCGTCGTAGTACTGGGCGTCGCTCACCTGGACGGCGCGGTGCAGGGCGCTGATGATGCCGCGCGTGACGGTGTGTTCGTATCCGTAGGCGTTGCCTACGGCAATGACCGACTCGCCCGGCATCAAGTCGCTCGAAGTTCCCAGGGTGATGACCGGAAGCGGCTCGCTCGGGTTTACTTTGATAACGGCCAGGTCGGTGCTGTCGTCGCGGCCGATAAGGCGTGCGACGTGGGTTTCGCCGTCGGCGAACGTGACGTTGATTTCGCGGACGCCGTCGACGACGTGGAAGTTGGTCAGGATGTAGCCGCGCGAGTCGATGACCACGCCGGTTCCCATGCCGTTGACCCGCCGGGCGGCGCCCAGCCCCGCCGCCTGCTCGCCGGCGCCGGCCACGGTTTTCTCGCCACGGATGTTGACCACCGAAGGCCGTGCGGCGCGAACGGCCCTGACGATGGGCGTTTCGCGGAGTTCCGACGCCCACAACAGGCCGGGCTGAAGGAGCAACAGGACAACCAATGCGCGCCGCGCAGCGGGGAGGCACAGCGAGCATTCGCGGGAGCTGGAATGGGCCATGTGGAGTCTGTCACAGAAGGCAGGGCTGTTTACTCAAGGTAAATCGGTCCTGCCCAACAAACGGCTTGACTGCCCATGTTACCACCCGCATAAATTGCCCAAGTTGACTCGAGAGGGCAATCGGGCTCCGAGAAGCAGTAACAAATGCACGAACACCACCCTGTTTTGATGAAAGAGGGGGCATCGTGCCCCCCGTACTAGTCGAGCCCATGGGTCCATAGAGCGATTCTGAGGCGGGGGGCGTGCCGCTCCGCCGGCCGGGCCGAGTGCAGCAAGACCGAACTCGCAGTTGAGTTCGGAACTCCAACGGGGCACGCTGAAGCGCGAACTCCAACCGAACAGAAACGGGGCCGGTACAGGCCCACTTCTACACCGGGCAGGCGGGCGCGGCGCCCGACACCCGAACTGTTACCGGCTGCATATTCCGGCGAGCGTCGTCACTTGTCCGCGACCCCCGCACGCTCGACCACCCACCGTTCGAGGTTGCGCGTCTCGGGGTCGAACGCCGCGCCCACCAGGAGGTTTCATCGTCATGCCGGCACTCTACCGTGCGGCATCCGACCGGGCAACGCCGCGCACGCACATCCCGCGCCCCGCCCGGGCGAAGCCGGGCGGGGGCGGAAGCTCATTCGGCCGGCAAAGCGGCCGTCACCCCGGCCTGCCGGTGAACTTCGTGAGGGCTTTCATATAGTTGCCGCGCTCGAAGGCGGCGCACTGCGGGCAGTTCTGCTGGCTCAGGCTGCCGCGAAGCTGTCCGACCGAGTCGTAGTCCTTCTCGAGCATCCAGGCGGTCAGGTCGCGGAGGATGCGGGGGACGCGGTCGAACCCGTTGCGGTAGATGGTCGAGGCCACCTGGGCCACGTCGGCGCCGGCCAGGAGCACCTTGGCCAGCCCCGGGCCGTCGTGCACGCCGCTGGTCACCGCCAGCGACGCGTTCACCCGCCCGTACAGGATGGCCATCCAGCGGAGCGGCAGCAGCATTTCCTGCGCGGTGCTCAGTTCCAGGTGGGGCTCGGTTTCGAGCGTATCGAGGTCGATGTCGGGCTGGAGGAAGCGGTTGAACAGCACGAGCCCGTCGGCCCCCGCGTCGGCCAGCTTCCGGCACATGTTGCCCGGCGAACTGAAGTGCGGCCCCACTTTGACCGCCAGCGGGATGGAGATGGAATCCTTCACGGCCGCCACCAGGTCGGTGTACCGCTTCTCGACGTCGGCCGCCGGGGCGTCGAGGTGGGCCGCGATGAAGTAGATGTTCAACTCCAGGGCGTCGGCCCCGGCATCCTGCATCATCTTGGCGTACTTGACCCAGCCGCCGGTCGTCGTGCCGTTGAGGCTGGCGATGATGGGCATTTGCACAGCCTTCTTGGCCGCGGCGATATGCTCGAGGTACGTCGCCGGCCCGGAACGATATTCGCCCGGGGTGGGATACCAGTTCGAATGCTCGGCGTAGAACTCGGCGCCGTACTCCGACGCGGCCGCCAGTTCGGCCTCTTCGTGCTCGATTTGCTCGGCAAACAGTGACGCGAGCACGGCCGCGCCGGCGCCCGCCTGCTCCAGCCGTTCGAGCCATTCGACTTGCAGGGTGAGTGGGCACGCGGCCACGACCAGCGGGTTCTGAAGGTTCAATCCGAGATATGTGGTGCGAAGATCAGCGCTCATACGTTCACCTCCTTTTCGGTTTTCGCGGCTTCCCCGCCGTTGTCACCCGGCTGCATCGCCGCCAGGTGCGAGTAAAGATGCCACCGGATGTCGATATCCTCCTGCCCCAACTTCAGCAGCCGCTCCGACTCTTCCGGTTTGCTGCGCGCCAGGATGGCGAACCGGGCCTGCTTCAGGGCGAAGTCCTTGAACGCGCCCTTCGGCGGCTTGCTGTCGAGGCTGAAGGCCTTCGGTTCGCGCGGGTCGTAGTGGTACAGCGGCCAGTAGCCGCACTCGACGGCCTCCTTCTGGTACTGCATGCCAATGGACACGTCGATGCCCCAGCCGATGCAGTGGCTCAGGGCGATGATCAACGACGTGCCGCGGTACGCCTCGGCCGCGCGAATGGTGCGCAGCGCGTGGATGGGGTTGGCGCCCATCGAAATCTGGCCGACGAACACGCCGCCGTAACTCATGGCGATCATGCCGAGGTCCTTCTTGCGGCTCGGCTTGCCGCCGGCGGCGAACTTGGCCACCGCCCCGCGCGGCGTGGCCTTGCTGGCCTGCCCGCCCGTGTTCGAGTACACCTCCGAGTCCATCACCAGGATGTTCAGATCGCGGCCGGAGGCGAACACGTGGTCCAACCCGCCGAACCCGATGTCGTACGCCCAGCCGTCGCCGCCGAAGCTCCAGATGCTCCGCCGGATCAGGTACTCGGCCGAGCCCAACAGGGCCTTCGCCTCCGGGGCGTCGAGCGACCGGAGCTTCTGCTTCAGTTCGGCCACGGCCGCCCGCTGCCGGACAACTTCTTCGTCGGTCTCCTGCTTGTTGTTGATCAGTTGCGCGACCAGGTTGTCGCCCAGCTTCGAGGCCACCTTCTGCAGGAGGACGGTGGCGTACTCGATCTGCTGATCGACGCCCAGCCGCATGCCGAAGCCGAACTCGCCGGCGTCCTCGAACAGCGAGTTCGACCAGGTCGGCCCGTGCCCCTGCGGGTTGGTGGTGTAGGGCGTGCAGGGCAGGTTGCCGCCGTAGATCGACGAGCAGCCCGTGGCGTTGGCAATCATCATCCGGTCGCCCACAAACTGCGTGATGAGCTTCACGTACGGCGTTTCGCCGCAGCCGGCGCACGCCCCGTTGAACTCGAACAGGGGCTCCAGAAGCTGCGAGCCCTTGATCGTATCGGCCCTCACCGTGTTCCGGTCGGGGTAGGGCAGCGTCTCGAAGAACGCCAGGTTCTGCTGCTCGCGCCCGAGGTGGTCGAGCTTCCACGCCATGTTGATGGCCTTCCGGCCGGCAACTTCCTTGTTCTTCGCCGGGCAAACGTCGACGCACAGCCCGCAGCCGGTGCAATCGTCCGGATAGATTTGGAGGCGATATTTCCAGCCCGGGTACTCCTTGGTCTTGTAATCGGCCGTTTCGAACGTGTCGGGCGCGCCTTCCAGCCCGGCCGGGTCGAACACCTTCATGCGAATGGTGGCGTGGGGGCAGGCCAGCGAGCATTGGCCGCACTGGATGCACACGTCCTTGTCCCAAATGGGGATCTCCTGGGCGATGCTCCGCTTTTCGTACTTCGTCGTGCCGGTGGGGAACGTCCCGTCGACCGGGAACTTGCTCACCGGAATGTCATCGCCGCGGTTGGCGATGATCTCGCCGAGCACCTCCTTGACGAAGGCGGGCGCGTCGTCCGGTACGGAACCGACGCGGTGCTTCTCCGAAGTGACCTTGTCCGGCACCTTGACCTCCTCGAGCGACCCCAAGGCTCCATCCACGGCGGCGAAGTTCCGCCGGACCACCTTCTCGCCCATCTTGCCGTAGGTGTCCTGGATGGCGTTCTTGATTTGGGCGATGGCCTCGTCCTCCGGCAGGATGCCCGACAGCTTGAAAAAGCACGTCTGCATGACCGTATTGATCCGCACACCCATTTCGGCTTCCCTGGCCACCCGGTAGGCGTCGACCACCCAGAACTTCAGCTTCTTCTCGACGATCTGCTGCTGCGTTTCCACCGGCAGGGTATCCCAAACCTCGTCGGGACCGAACGGGCTGTTCAGCAGGAACGTGGCGCCCGGTTCGGCCATCGACAGCATGTCGAGCCGGTCGGGGAAGTGCGACTGGTGGCAGGCCACGAAGTTCGCGCGGTGGACCAGGTAGGAGCCCTTGATGGGCCTCGGGCTGATGCGCAAATGCGAAACGGTGAGCGAGCCGGCCTTGCGCGAGTCGTACACGAAGTACGCCTGCGAGTACAGGGGCGTGTTCTCGCCCACGATCTTGCACGTGTTGCGGATGCCGCCCACCGTGCCGTCGCTGCCGAGGCCGAAGAAGACCGCCCGGGTCACGTCGGCGGCCTCGGTCGAATAGCGCTCGTCGAACGGCAGGCTGGTGCCGCTGACGTCGTCGAGGATGCCCAGGGTGAAATGGTTGCGCGGTTCCGGCCTGGCCAACTCGTCGAACACGGGCTTGACCATGGCCGGGGTAAACTCCTTCGAACTGAGCCCATAGCGGCCACCGACCACTTTCGGGACGGCGCCGGGCGGGCAGTGCTCGGCAAGCGCGGTAACCACGTCCTGGTGCAGCGGTTCGGCGGCGCAGCCGGGCTCCTTGGTGCGGTCGAGCGCGGCGACCGCCTTCACCGTTTTCGGCAGGGCGTCGGCGAACGCCTTGCCGTCGAACGGGCGGTACAATCGCACCTTGACCATCCCCACCTTCTCGCCCTCGGCCATCATCTTGTCGACCGTTTCCTCGACCACGCCGCAGCCGGAGGTCATCAGCACGATCACCCGGTCGGCGTCGGGCGCCCCGTAGTAGTCGAACAGGCGGTACTGCCGGCCCGCTCGTTGGGCGAACTCGTCCATGGTTTCCTGGACCAGGCCGGGCACCTTCGCGTAGAAGGGGTTGCAGGCCTCGCGGGCCTGGAAGAAGTGGTCGGGGTTCTGGGCCGTGCCCCGCAGGACCGGCCGTTCGGGGGTCATCGCCCGCTCGCGGTGGGCGTTGACCAGGTCCAGGTCGATCATCGCCCGGCAGTCGTCCTCGGCAAGCGGCTCGACCTTGTTCACCTCGTGCGAGATGCGGAACCCGTCGTAGAAGTGCAAAAACGGCACCCGGCACTTCAGCGTGGCCGCCTGCGCGATCAGCGCAAGGTCCTGGGCCTCTTGGATGGACCCGCTGGCCAGCATGGCCCAGCCGGTCGAACGGCAGGCCATCACGTCGCTGTGGTCGCCGAAGATCGACAGCGCGTGGGTGGCCACGGTTCGGGCGGTCACGTGGAAGACCGTGGGCGTCAGTTCGCCGGCGATCTTGAACATGTTGGGGATCATCAGCAGGAGTCCCTGCGAGGCCGTGAAGGTGGTCGTAATGGCCCCGGCCTGCAAAGCGCCGTGGACGGCGCCGGCGGCGCCGGCCTCGCTCTGCATTTCGATGACGTGGGGTACGGAGCCGAAGATATTTTTCCGTCCGGCGGCGGCCCAGGCGTCGGGCATTTCGCCCAGCCCCGAGGAAGGCGTGATCGGATAGATCGCCGCCACCTCGTTGCACCAATGGGCGATATTCGCCGTCGCCTCGTTCCCGTCGATGGTCACAAAGCGTCGTTCAGCCACAATTAGCTCTCCTATAAACTGCGAGTTCAGGTAGGTGTTCGTGGGTGCAGCCACGGGCTTGCGGCTGCGCCCTATTGGAGTTCACGCTCTAGCGTGCTGGGGGTCGCACATGGTCGGTTCGCACGCGAAAGCGTGAACTCCTACGGAGCCATTCGCGAGTTCAACCACAAGTCTGTTCCTGCACCCGTTATCCGGCAGCGGCCTTGGCAATGGAGTCCTCGTCGTTCGCGCA
>SKJM01000753.1 GCA_007122045.1 Planctomycetales bacterium
GAACCACTCGACCGAGTTCACCGGCAGTTGGGTGCTGGAGGGGATGGTCAACTTCCTCGCCGGCAGCGACCCGCGAGCCGAGTTCCTGCGCAGGAAGGCGATCTTCTACGTCTATCCCGACATCAACCCCGAGGGACGCTACCAGGCCGTGCACCGCATCGACCTGGAGGCCGCGCCGGACCCGAACGCGGGAACCAACCTGCGCAAGCGGGGCAACCCGCAACTGTACGCCGCCGGCGAGCGCGACCACAACCGGGTGTGGACGACCAGCGGGCGGTTCGCGACGGTCGACACGATCACCGCGGCGATGAAGAAGGACACCGGCGGGCGGGCGGATTACTTCTGGGACATGCACGGCCCACAGGAGCCACCCAACTGGCGCTCCCCGCTGCTGGAAGCCCGCATCAACGACTATGCGGTCGCGCTGATGAAGCGGGAACCCGACGTGCTCCGGTGCGGGCCGCCGGGAAGCTTCAAGCGCAACGTGGCCAGCGGCCCGCCGGGGAAGATGTCGCTCTGGGCGGCCAGCGAAGCAGGGTTGAACGTAACGTATCCGTATGTGTACGAGCCGGGCGGGTGGACCCGCGAGCGGCTGCTGGAGGCAGGCCGCAACCTGGCACTGGCGCTGCACGACGTGCTGGCGGCCCCGTAGCCCTGGGCACCGAAGTTTTCCGCGATCCAGGCATCGCCTACTGCGCGCTCAACGCCGTATTCACTTTGCGCAGCGACGGGTACAATCGCTCCCAAATGTCGTACCACGCGGCGTACTTTTCGACGAGTTCCGCCTTGGGCTCGTAGGTGCGGCCCGGGCGGTACACCCGGGCGAACGCGTCGGCCGCGTCGCGGTAGACCCCGGTGCCGATGCCCGCCAGGATGGCCGCGCCGAGCGGCACGGCCTCGTCCAGTTCGGGAACCTCGATGGGTTTGCCCACCACGTCGGCCTTGTTCTGCATCCAGAAGGGATTGTTAATGGCCCCGCCGATGGCCACGAACCTTTCGGGCCGGATGTCGAGCCCCGCGGCATACGCGCGAACGAGTTGCAGGAACTGGTAGTCGAGCCCCTCGATCATCGCGCGGAGCATGTCGCCCTTGCCAACGATGTTTCGCAGCCCGGCGAACGCGCCCATCGAATGGCTGTCGACCGGTACGCAGCTTCCGGCGAAGTGGGGGAGGAACATGGCGCCGCGGGCGCCGGGCGGGCTGGCCGCGGCGGCCTGCATGAGGTAATCCCAGTCGGCGCCCCCTTCCGATTCGGCCCGCTGCTTCTCCTCGAAGGCGAACTCGCGGCGGAACCATTCGAGCATGTCGGCCGCCACGGCGCCGCCCATGGCGCACCACTTGCCCCGGGCGACGTGCGAGTCGATGAACGGCCCCATGCGGCACACCTCGGGGGTGAGCACCGGCTCGTCGAGCGCGACCACGACCATCTCCCACGTGCCGGTCACGTCGAGCACCACGCCCGGCTCGAAGGCCCCGCAGGGCAGCATGCCGCAGGCGTAATCGTGGCCGCCGAGCACCACGGGCGTTCCGGCCGGCAGGCCGGTGGCCTCGGCCGCCCGGGCGTGCACCTCGCCCAGCACCGTGCCCGAGGGAAGCGGCTCGCACAGCAGGCCCCCGTCGATGCCGGATGCTTCGAGCAATTCGTCCGACCAGGTGCGCTGCCGCTGGTCGAACAAGAGCGTGGTCGAGGCCATACTGTAGTCGGTGGCGAACCGGCCGCACAGCATGTAGTTGACGAAGTCTTCGATGAGCACCCACTTGTGGGTCTTCTCCAGGACGGCCGGCTCGTGCTCCTTCATCCAAAGCAGTCGCAGGGCCGTGTTGAACGCCCAGATTTGCGTGCCGGAAATGGCGAACTGGCGTTCCGGTCCGATGTTCTCCAGCCACCACTTCTGCTGCGGCACGGTGCGGGGGCAGTGCCACGAGATGAACGGGTAGAGCCACCGGCCGTCGGCCGTCATGGGCACGCCGTCCATGCCCATGCCGGTGACGGCCACGCCCCGGACGTTGTCCGGCTCGTCGAGTTGGCCGACGGCCTCGCGGAGCGAGTCGGCCACGCCCTGCCATATCTGCTCCGGCTTCCAGATGGCCCAGTCGGGATGTTCGGGGTCGGGGTTGAACCGTTCGGTGGGGCGGGTTCCCTGGGCCACCGCGCGGCCCGACGGATCGTAGACGATTGCCTTGAGGTTCGTTGAGCCAAGATCGATGCCGACCAGGTAGTCCATGGGTTATCCTCCTTGGGTGTGAGCGTTTGGGGTATGGGGCGGCTCCATTGCGAAACTATTCGTCTCCCACCTCGGCCGACGGACAGGAATGTCCATCCTACACGTGGGCAGGCCGCCTTGTGCCGATCGAGTTCCCGGGAGACGGTCTCCCGCGCGGAACGGATCAGCCGAACGCAGCCGCGGCGCCGCTGGTCTGCATCGGTTCGAACTGGATCGGGTATCGCCCGTAGGTGCGAATGGTGTTCCACATGGCCAGGTAGTTCTCCGGCCGGACCTTCGAGTGGATGCTGTTGCTTGACGAGCAGATATACCCCCCGCCGGGCGCCCCGGCGGCGATGGCCTGCTTCGTCGCCTCGACGACCTGCGGCATGGTGCCGAAGGTGAGGGTGTGGGCGCAATCGACGTTGCCCTTCAGGGCGAACCGGCTGCCGTACTCCTGTTTCATTCCCGCCAGGGTAATGCCGCCGACCGGCTCGATCGGGTCGAGGCAGTGCGGCTCGGCGTCAGCGATCATGTCCAACAGCGGCGTAATGTTGCCGTCGGTGTGCTTGACGGTCATCAGGCCGGTTTCCTTGAAGGCGGCGAACACCCGCTTCAGCCCGGGGGCCAGCAACTCGCGGAACGTGCGGGGCGACATCAGCGGCGCTTCGCGGGAGGCGTAATCGTCGCCGGTGAATACGAAATCGGCGCCCAGCCGGGCGCACTCCCGCGCGTACGCGGCGTTCAGTTCGACCGACATATCGACCAGGCCGCGCACCAGGTCCGGTTCGGCCGCCAGGGTCATCAGCCAGTTCTGGAAGCCCATCAGGTTGCGCGGCAGCGAGAACACGTCGTTCACGTGCACGCCGATGGCCAGCTTCCCCTTGTACGTGGCGACCAGCCTTTTGAGGCTTTCGAAGCGCCAGGGGGCGAGCGGGTCGGGCGGCTCGTAGTGGTTCAGGTCGTCGAGCGTCTTGATGGGCCCGTCGACGGCGAACAGGTGCTCCTCCTCGGTGCGTTCGAGGATGATGCCGTACTCGCTCCGGTACCGGCCGGGGGCGATTTCCTCGCGGCGGATATCGGGCTGGGTGAGGATGGCGTCGAGCCCCATGCGGAGCGTAAACTCCTCCATCGAGCGGCCCGGAAGGATCGCTTCGCGGACGTGCCGGTCGAGGATCCACTCAAAATGGGGTACACGGTCAGGCTCCTCATTGCGGAGCGCCGTCATCACCCGCTCGTATGATGTCATTTCAGCCATACAGGTCTCCGAATAACTGTGGCCGGCAAAGACGTATAGCCTAGCGATGATCCGCCGGGGCGTCAAAGGGGCACGCGCCGTCGCAGGCCGCGCCGAGACGATCCGCGGGTTCGACGCGAGGGGCGGGGGGGCTTGACCCCGGCTTCCGCCCGCGTAGAATTACCTGTGTGTGAGGAGCGAGCGCTCATCAACACGGCAAGGAGTTGCCCCATGTCTCCGTTCCACGCTCCCGTTGTATCGGTCGCCGGATTTCTCCTTGCTTCGTCGGCGTTGGCCGGCACGTTCCACGTGTCCACTTCGGCTGAGCTTGTCAGCGCTCTCAGCAGTGCCCAGGTCCAGCCGAACAGCGATATCATCCTCGCTGCGGGCACCTACCCCGGCACGTTCGGCGCCACCGGCGTAGTCAATTTGACGGTGCGCAGCAGCGACCCGCTCAACCCGGCGATCATCGACGCCGCTGGCTTCAACGAGGCACTGAAGTTCAGCACCCCCGACGGCTTGGCGCTGCGCGACTTGGAAATCCACAACGCCAATATCAACGGCATCAACATCGATGACGGCGGCGACTTCAGCACGCCCGGCCGGGATGTGACCATCAACGGTGTCACCGTTCGCAATATCGGCGACACGGGCAACCACGACGGCATCAAGCTTTCCGGCATCGTGGGGTTCCACATTGAGCGGGCGCGGATCATCGGTTGGGGAGCGCAAGGCGGCGGCATCGACATCGTCGGCTGCCACAACGGCCTGATCGAGAACTCCCTGCTCGACAACAGCCGTCACGTCGGCGGCACGTTGGGTTCGGGCATCCGCCCCAAGGGGGGTAGCGGCGACATCGTCATCCGGGCGAACCGGGTGGTGGAGGCGGGGGGCCGGCCGATCCAGGCGGGCGGCATTACCGATGACCCCTTTTTCCGCCCCCCGCTCACCAGCCTTACCCCGCCCTACGCCGAGGCCGAAGGCATCATCGCCGAGGGCAACGTCATCGTAGGCGGGGCGACCGGCGTCTCGTGGGTCAATACGGCCGACGGCACCTTCCGCAACAACGTGCTCTACCGCCCCCGCAATTGGGCGCTGCGCATCCTCAACGAGCACGGCGACGACCCCGACTTCGTTTTCACCGCTAACGGCGAGTTCCTCGAGAACGTCATTCTGTTCACCGACAGCCCTGCCGACATCAGCAACACGAACGTCGCCAACGTCGGTCCGAACACCCTCGCGGACACATTCACCTTCGACGGCAATTGGTGGTACAACGCCGATACCCCGGCCAACAGCACGCCGACGGATCTGCCGGCTCCCGAGACCAACGGCGTCTACGGGGTCGATCCGGGCGTGGACGTCGACGGCATCGTCGCCTGGGATTTCGCGTGGGGCCAGTGGCTGGTCAACGCCAACGACGCCGACAACTCGGTCGCGCTGGACTCGATAGCCGGGCTGTTTCTGGCCGCACCCGAGGGGGGCACGCTCGACCTCTCGTTGCCCAATCCCTTCACCGGCCCCTGGAACTTCACCCCGCTGGCCGATCCGACCATTTCCATGGAGCCGCTCTCGCAGGTCTTCGTGACGATCATCCCGGAACCCGGCACCGTGGCAATGCTGCTGGCCGGGGCATTGGCCGCCGCGGCCGGCGGGCGCAGGCGGCGGCGCCGCGGATGACATCACGTCGGTTGCGAGTGCGGGGGTGTTTGCCCGCCAGTCTGCCGCATGAGGGATGCGCGGCCCATATCACCGGGCGTTCGGGGAAGTGGCGGAGTCCGTTCGGGGGAACTGCAGTCGAACAGTTGGGCTTAAACCAAGCTCGCTTTGTGGCTGGTCGGAAATCGGGATCAGCCAAGTTGCGGATTGACTAGTCATGCATTTTGCTCGATCTCCCGCAGGATCTCATCCAGTAAGGATTGTCTCATGTGAAGCGTCGATACAGCGGGTAGCGACCGGAGAATTCGGAGAACCTCGGCCTTCGATTTCTGGCCGCGACGGACCGCCCTCAATACGATGCCAATCGTGCCGTGAACCGGCATCGACAACTGCCGGGCGGCAAGCCGGGCTGCCGTGTCGTCGGTCAGGTACAGGTCAGCCTGCACCTCCCGTGCCAAGTGCAGGGCATCCAATTCGGCTCGATGCAGGGCGAACAGCCGTGCGAGGCCGGCCAGGTCGGCCGCTGGCGGCGTGGGCGCCGTCGACCGCTCGAGTGTCACCTGGGCACCGGTCAGCGCCTGCGGGCGATGCTGCAAAACCTCCTCCCGCACCGACGCCGGAAGCAATACCCGCGCGAAGTCCGCCAGCAGTGCCAGACACCCGAGTTCATCCAGGTGGATCAAGGGCCCGGCGTCGCAAACGACCACGCGCGCAAGCGGTTCATTCGCGGCCATGGATCCCCCACTGTACGTCTTCGCTGATAAACGCTGCCGCCAACTCCGCCGAGTGCGATTCCAGGTATCGCCGCAACGCGTCGGTCACAACCTGGTTGAAATCGGCTGCCCAACCGGCCCGAACGAACTCCCTCGCCTCCTCGACGAGCTTCTCCGGTAGTTCCGCGTGAATCGCCGTTGTCATTACTTGCCTCCGTCAAATGCAAACGATCGTCGCTAAATGAGCGCCTGTGTGGCCGCGTCTCTCCGAGACTCGAACCAGTGTCTCGGAAAGAGACAGAAATTGTCTTGCCGCACAAAAAGCTCAGAATAGAGGGAAAAAACTGGCAAGTCAAGCGGGGAGGGGACGGGAAATGGGAACAATGCGCGAAGTCCGTCAGCAGTGCCAGGCATCCGAGTTCATCCAGGTGGATCAAGGGCCCAGCGTCGCAAACGACCACGCGCACAACGGGTTCAGTGACGGCCACGAATCCCCGACTGTACGTCTTAGCCGATAAAATGACACGCTGGAGGCCTGTCCCACGGGCTGAACGCCCATTCGCGCGCTTCAGGCGGCGTGGTTGGGCGTCTCGCGTCCCAGCACGAACCAGCGTGGGAGCGCTTCGGTAAGCTGCCGCCGGACGCGTTCGTCGCCGGTGCGGCTCTCGACCAGTTCGCGGAATCGTCGCCCCGCGCTTTCGATGCGCCGGTCCATGCGTTCGAGCACCTGGATGCTCGGGCTGAGGTCGGCCGGGACCTTCACCTCGCCCGAGATGCCAAGGTTGGCCAGCCGGGCCACCAGTTCGGCCTGCCCGCGCGACTGGCAGTCGAGGTACGTCTTCCGCTGCTTGCCGAAGTACACCGTGTTGGGCGAGAACATCACATCGGTCGAGACGGCCGCCGGCCGTTCGTCGGGGATGATCACCAGCGAGTTCGACTCCGATTGCCTGGCCAGCCACTCGACCAGGGGCGCGGCGTCGTCCAGTTCGGCCGCGTCCCAGATGTCGGCCGCCAGGTCGTGAACGCTGAAGCGGCGGTTGTTCGACGCGGCCCTCTGCCGCATTTTCTCGATCTCCACGACTCGAATCTCGCGGAAGTGCCGGGCCGTCGCCTCGTATAGCCGGTCGATCAGTTCGTTACGTTCGTTGGGATCGGACACGCCGAGCCACTCCAGCACGGCGTCGTCCAACTCGCGGCGGTCCGCCTGGCACAACTCGCGCGGCAGCACCGGCGGCCCGGCGGCGAGCCGGCGGGCGGGTTCGGGCGTGCGGCAGTCCATGAGTTGCTCCTCGACCAGCCGGCCGACCGGGCGTTTGCCCATGCGCCGTAGAGCGCCGGTCAGGCGTTTCGCGACCTCGCCGGAAACGCCGCGAGGGTCGGGCACTTCCAGCAGATTCACGTCGACCACTTCCGTCTTGAGGTTCCCTTCGGTTCCTGCGAATCGGCCGTAAAACGTCTTGAACAGGGCCACGAGCGTCGAGTTCAGCACCGCCACCAGCGCCCTCCGCTCCGCCGCCTTCAAGCCCGCCGCAGCGATGTCGAAAAGATTGTGATTGCAGATGAGCCGTTCCGGATTGGCCGCGATGATGTGCCGATACTGCTGCGCCATGGGCCAGAAGGCGATGCCCGGCCGCACCAGGCCGGTCAGGTTGTACCATGGTTTGCGCGCGGCGCAGGTGGAACGCTCGGGAATGGGCACGGCCTTCGACTTGCTCGACGCGAACGGTTCGGTCGCTCCGTAGCGCAGATATCGCCATACCCAGGGGGCCTTGGTCTTCAGCCGGGCTATCGGCTC